>JAQGIJ010000325.1 GCA_028291285.1 Phenylobacterium sp.
CGCCCAGATCAGCCGCGAGCCCGTCATCGTGCAGAAGTTCCTGCCGGTGGTGACGCAGGGCGACAAGCGCATCCTGCTGGTCGACGGCGAGGCGGTGGGGGCCATCAACCGGGTCCCCGAGAAGGGCCAGATCCGCTCCAACATGGCGGTGGGCGGCAAGCCCGAGCCGGTGGAGCTCTCCGCCCGCGACCGCGAGATCTGCGCGACGATCGGCCCCGAGCTGAAGCGCCGGGGCCTGCTGTTCGTCGGCATCGACGTGATCGGCGACTACCTCACCGAGATCAATGTGACCTCGCCCACCGGCGCGGTGGCGCTGAAGCGCTTCACCGGGATCGATGCGACCGAGGCGCTCTGGGCGCGCATCGAGGCGATCCGCGCGGCCGACTGAGGTCCGGTGAACGGGAAGCTTGACCTTTGATGGATATTCCCGTTCTGTTCTGACTTCGTTCGCAAGACGGTCGGCGCGGTCCTGTCCCTTGTTGATAACTTGGCCGCCGCCACAAGGGGTAGAGGATGGCCGCACGTGTGGTGACGGTGGCGTTCCAGGGCGTCGATGCGGTGCGCGTCGACGTCGAGGTGCAGTTCACCCGCGGCGAGGCGGCCTTCATCCTGGTCGGTCTGGGCGACAAGGCCGTGGGCGAGAGCCGCGAGCGGGTGCGCGCCGCCTTCACCGGCCTCGGCCTCGCCTGGCCCGGCAAGCGGATCATCGCCAACCTCGCGCCGGCGGACCTGCCCAAGGTGGGCAGCCACTACGACCTGCCGGTGGCGCTGGCGGTCATGGCGGCGATGGGCGTCATCCCGCCGGACGCGCTGGAGGGCTGGGCGGCGATCGGCGAGCTGTCGCTCGACGGCCGCATCATGCCGGTGACGGGCGCCCTGCCCGCCGCCGTGGCCGCCAGCGGCCTGGGGCTGGGGCTGATCTGCCCCCAGGCCTGCGGGCCGGAAGCGGCCTGGGCGGGCGACACGCGGATCCTGGCCGCGCCCTCGTTGATCGCCCTGGTCAATCACTTCCGCGGCGTCCAGATGCTTTCGCCGCCCAAGCCCGGCCCGATGCTGGACGGCGAGCGGGTCGCCGACCTGCGCGACGTCAAGGGCCAGGAGAACGCCAAGCGCGCGCTGGAGATCGCCGCGGCCGGCGGCCACAACCTGCTGTTCGTGGGACCGCCCGGCTCGGGCAAGTCGATGATGGCCCAGCGGCTGCCGGGCCTGTTGCCGCCGCTGACGCCGGAGGAGCTGCTCGAAACCTCCATGGTGCATTCCGTGGCCGGCCTGATCGCCAAGGGGGCGCTGCGCCGCGCCCGGCCGTTCCGCGCCCCGCACCACTCGGCCAGCATGGCCGCCCTGACCGGCGGCGGGCTGAAGGCCAGGCCAGGCGAGGTCAGCCTGGCGCACAACGGCGTGCTGTTCCTCGACGAGCTGCCGGAGTTCGGGACCCAGGCGCTGGACTCGCTGCGCCAGCCGCTGGAGACCGGCGAGGTGATCGTGGCCCGGGCCAACGCCCACGTCCGCTATCCGGCGCGCGTGCAGCTGGTGGCGGCGATGAACCCCTGCCGCTGCGGCCTCGGCGGCGCCGGACGCGGCGCCTGCGGCCGGGCCCCGCGCTGCCAGAGCGACTACCAGGGCCGCATCTCCGGTCCGCTGATGGACCGCATCGACCTGCAGGTGGAGGTCCCGCCGGTGACCGCCGCCGACCTGGCGCTGCCCCCGCCGGCCGAAGGCACCGCCCAAGCCGCCGCCCGCGTGACCCAGGCCCGGGCGCTGCAAGCCGAGCGCGCGTCCTGCGGCGCGGAGGGCTCAGCGGCGCTGAACGCCCAGGCGAGCGGCGACTGGCTGGACACGATCACCGCGCTGGACGGACCCGCCCGCGCCCTGCTGACCAAGGCCGCGGAGGCCGGCGGCCTCACCGCCCGCGGCTGGACCCGCACCCTGCGGCTGGCCCGCACCATCGCCGACCTGGAGGGCGCCGAAACGGTGCGCCGCGCGCATGTCGCCGAGGCGCTGATCTATCGCCGGGTGGCGGCCGCCGGCGCCGGGGCCTCGGCGTTCGTCGGCTGACGCCGGGCGCGCCAGGTGTTCCAGGTGCCGACGCCAAGGGCGATGAAGATCAGATAGGTCCAGATCACGATGGCCGTCATATAGGCCCACTGCTGCAGGCTGGGATCGATCATCTTGGCGACGTGGGTCATCACGCCGAGGAGCTGGAAGGCCGCGGCCGCCATCGGCCAGTATTTCGGGCTGCGCAGGGCGATGCCCGTCAACAGCGCCAGCATCAGCCCATCGGCGACGAACTCCGCGCTCTGCAGCTGCGGCCAGGAGTAGTCGCGCATCAGCACCGTCACGGCGGCGTTCAGCAGCAGGCCGCCGGCGGCCAGGCGCTCTTCCCGGCCGCCCTTCCACAAGGCCCCGCCGCAGACGAGCAGCATGACGGTGACCCCGAGCCAGGGCGGCAGAGCGACGGTCAAAATGAAGGACCCCTCGATCGTCTCGAGGGGTCCAGCTTAGACCAGAACCGGTGGTGGGGAACGGGTCAGGCGGCGGCGACGGCGCGCAGCGAACGCCCGCGGGCCCGCGCGGCGGCGGGCTCGATGGTGATCGGCGGCTTGCCGGTGCCGGGATCGTCCATGGTGATCGCGCCCAGGCCGACCTGTTCCTTGGCCAGCGACAGCTCCTTGTGCGCTTCCACGAGGGCGCGGCGGGCCTCGGCCAGGGCCACGACGGCCTGGCTGGCGCGTTCCATCGCCACCTGGCCGATCAGGGCCGAGGCGCCGGCCTGCCGGCGCAGGGCCGGGATCGAGCCGGTGAAGGTGGCGGTCTTGGTGAGGGCGAGGTCCACCGCGCTTTCGGCGTCCCACAGGGCGGTGGCGATCTGTTCAGCAGCCATACGGCGTTCTTTGAGCATGCAAGTCCTCCATCACCCAGCCGCAAGGGCTGCGCGAGTGTTGAGAAAACGGGGTTCAGATTTAGGGTTAGTTCAGAGCTATACTAAACTGCGCGCTAACTGTTGCAGCGCTTCAAGCCCCGCAAGCATCGCCCCGAAGGCGAGCGCCGTGACGATGGCGATGCCCACGATGGCTCCGACCCGCGCGAGCGGACTTAGACCATTTCGGGCGGATCGTTGTCGGTCTCCGGCTTGAAATTCTCGTCGAGCAGCACCCAGGTCATGCAGAGGATCTCCCGCAAGACCATCTCGGAAGGCTTGAAGGGCGCGAGCTTTCGTGTCGCCGACACCAGGTGGCGGGCCATAGAGGCCTGCGCCGGCGTCGCCGCTAGGTCGACGAGCTGCCGCTCCAGCTGATCCCAGGTAAAGTTCGGGATCGCTTCGTCCCGCCGCTCCGCCTTCGGCCAGCGGGTTTCGAAGGCGTCGATCTCCTGCTTCAGACGAAGAGCCCGCCCGATCACCGCGCGCTCCTCGAAGTTGTGGCGCCACTCGCCCATCTGCTGTCTCCTTGCTGGCCGGCTCATCGGGCCAGAGGAGAGCCCCGCTGTCTGTCCTGATCGTGTCCTGTCCTGATCCGATCGGGACAAGGTTGAGGTCCAGGCTGCGCAGCAGGCGGGCGGCTTCGTAGCGGTCGGGAACGCCCAGCTTGCGGCGGGCGCGGTCGCAGTAGGTGTCGACGGAAGTCTTCGACATCCCCAGCTTGCGGGCGATCTCCTTGGAGCTGAGATGCTGGTCGACCAGGCGCAGGCACTCGCGCTCGCGCGGCGTCAGCAGCTCGACGGGATCCTCGGTGATGATCGCGCGAGGGGGCATGGCGGCGCAGTTAAACGCGACGCGGCGTCTACGTCTACTTTGCCGCGCGTTCGCGCCGCCCAGGACGACTTATTTCGCGGTTTGACCGGATGTTAAGCGGGTCGGGCTAGCTTCCGGCGATGCGCAGACCTCCCCGTCCGCTTTCGGAGCGCCGTCCCGCGCGGGCCAGCGTCAGCGCCGAACAGCTCGCCTCGCTCAGCCACGAGTTCCGCACGCCGCTGAACGGCGTGCTCGGGATGGCGCGCCTCCTGGAGGGCACGCAGCTCACCGCCGAGCAGCGCGCCTACGCCAAGGCGCTACGGGAAAGCGGGCAGCACCTGCTGACCCTGGTCAACGACCTTCTGGACTTCGCCAAGCTGGGCGCCGGCACGGTCGAGCTCGGCCTCGGCCCCGTCGACGTGGAGGACATGCTCCGCTCGGTCTGCGAGCTCCTGTCGCCGCGGGCCGGCGAAAAGGCGCTGGAGGTGGGCTGGGCTGCGCCAGCCGGCCTGCCCCGCATCTGCGCCGACGAGAGCCGGCTGAAGCAGATCCTGCTGAACTTCGCCGGCAACGCCGTAAAGTTCACCGAGGCCGGCGGCGTGCTGGCCGGCGTCGGCGAACTGCCGGACGGACGCCTGCGCTTCACCGTCGAGGACACCGGGCCGGGCGTGCCGGCCGAGGACCGCGAGCGGATCTTCGAAGCCTTCGCCCAGGCGCAGGCCGGTCAGGCCGACATTGGCGGCGCGGGCCTGGGACTCGCCATCGCCCGGCGTCTCGCCCGCGCGATGGACGGCGAGGTGGGGGTCGAGACGGCGGCGCACGGCGGCGCCCTCTTCTGGTTCGAGGCGCGGTTCGAGACGCTCCAAGCGCCGGACGTCGCGCTGCCGCTGGCCGGGCGCACCGTGGGCGTCGCCTCCGCCAATCCGATCGTCCGCGAAGCCGCAAGGCGCCAGATCCGCGCCTGCGGCGGCCGCGCCGTCAGCGCCGAGGACGCCGAGACCCTGATCGCCCGCACCCGCCCCGGCGACGCCCTGCTGCTCGACCATGCGGGCGCCGAGGGCGCGCCGATCCGCCCGCCGGGCGACCGGCCGGCGATCGTGCTGCTGGCGCCCGCCGAGCGCGACCGGCTGGCGGACTACCGCGAGGCGGGCTACGCCGGTTACCTGATCAAGCCGTTGCGCCGCGCCTCGCTGGCCGAGCGGGTGCTGATCGCCGCCGGCGCCCGCAGCGATTCCGCCGAGGGCCGCGATGACGAGCGGATCGCCCCGGCCGCCGCCCCGGGCGCGCGGGTGCTGCTGGTGGAGGACAATCCGGTGAACGCGCTTCTGGCGCGCGCCCTGCTGACGCGCGAAGGCTGCGAGGTGGACCACGCCCGCGCCGGCGAGGAGGCGCTCGCGGCCGTGAAGGTGGCCGTCTACGACATCATCCTGATGGACATGCGCATGCCGGGACTTTCCGGCGAGGAGACGGCCCGGCTGATCCGCCGCCACGGCGTGGCGACGCCGATCGTCGCGCTGACCGCCAACGTCTTCGACGACGACCGCAAGGCCTGCCTGGCCGCCGGCATGAACGATTTCCTGGTCAAGCCGCTCTCGCCGGAGTCGCTCCGCGCCGTGCTGTCGCGGTGGACGGGCCAGGCCTGGACGGCCGAGGCGCAGCGCGCCAAGGTCGGCTGACGGGGCGCGGGGGCGCGCTCTGACGAGAGCCCGCATATGACCGCCGACGCCAAGGCCGCTCCTGCCGCGCCGAAACCCAGACGCTCGGCCGTCGAGGTGCTGGCCGAGCTGCGCCGGCCGAAGGTGGGCGTGATGCTGGCGCTGGGCTTCGCCTCGGGCCTGCCCTTCCTGCTCACCGGCAACACCCTGGGCTATTGGCTGCGCGACGAAGGCACGAGCCTGAAGGCGATCGGCTTCCTGTCGTGGGTCGGGCTCGCCTACACCTTCAAGGTCTTCTGGGCGCCCCTGGTGGACCGGCTGGACGTGCCGCTGCTGGGCCGCCTCGGCCGCCGGCGCGGCTGGATGCTGCTGGCCCAGCTGCTGGTCGCCGCGGGGCTGGCCGGCATGGCCCTCGTCGGCACGGCCAGCGGCCTGGCCGTCATCGGCGCCTTCGCCCTGGTGGCCGCCTTCGCCTCGGCGACCCAGGACACGGTGATCGACGCCTGGCGGATCGAGGCGGCGGACAACGCCGAGGAGCAGGGCCTGCTCGCCTCGGCCTACCAGCTGGGCTATCGCGCCGCCATGCTCGCCACCGACGCGCTGATCCTGGCGGTGGCGGCGCGGCTGGGCTGGGCCAACTCCTACCTGATCTACGCCGGCGCCATGCTGATCGGCGTGGCCGCCACCTGGTTCGCCGTGGAGCCGGCCCGCGCCGACGCCGTGCTCGAGGGCAAGGCCCCGCTGTGGACGCCGCGCGGCTTCTTCGACGCGGTGGTCGGGCCGTTCGTCGACTTCTTCGCCAAGCACCGAGCGCTGGGGCTGCTGATGCTGCTGGCGGTCGCCCTCTACCGGCTGCCCGACTTCGTCATGGGGCCGATGTACAACCCCTACTACCACGACCTGGGGTTGACCAAGGACACCGTGGCGACCGTGCGCGGCACCATCGGCCTGGTGGGCGCGATCGCCGGCATCGCCGCCGGCGGCATGAGCACGGTCAGGCTCGGACTCTTCCGGACCCTGGTGATCGGCGCGGTGCTGCAGGGGCTCGGCGTCGCCGCCTTCGCGCTGCTGGCCTACATCGGCGGCGATCCGGGCGTGTTCGGCGCGGTGATGGCCGGCGACAACTTCGCCCAGGGCTACGCCGGTGTGGCGCTGGTGGCCTATATGTCGAGCCTGACGGGCCTCGGCTACACCGCCACCCAGTACGCCCTGCTCTCCTCGACCTATGCGCTGCTGGGCAAGTTCCTGAAGGGCTTCTCCGGCGCCGTGGTGGAGGCGCTGACCCCCGGCCACGGCCTGCTCGGCGCCTACGCGACCTGCTTCGTCGGCGCCGGCGTGATCGCCATCCCGGCGCTGGTGCTGTTCGCCATCCTCGGGCGGCTGCACGCCCGCAACGTCCGCGGCGCCTAGGTCAGGCAGACCACCTCCGCCACGCGCAGGTCGCGGCGCAGGCCCGCGGCGACCTTGCCGTAGTTGTCGCGTGTGAGGCCCGCGCCCGCGGCGGCCGCGACCGGCAGGGGCGCGCCCCGCGCCTCGATCAGCCGGACGACGGTCTCCGGCGTGGTCGTGTAGATCCGCCCGCGCCGCGGCGCCTCGGCGATGGTGACGCCGATCACCCTTCCCTGCCCGTCCAGCGCCGGGGCGCCGGAGAGGCCGCCAAGCGAGCCCACCAGCCCCCGGGTGCGGCCCACCTCGGCCCAGACCAGCACTGGCTCGGTGCGCGCGCCGCGGCCGCGGATCACCAGGTTCTCCCGCCCGATCAGCCGGCTGGCGGCCTCCCCCGGCTGGCCCTGCGGGAAGCCGGGATGGTAGGCGAGCTCGCCTTGCCGCAGGGGCGCTGCGAGCGCCAGCGGCAGGGCCGGGGCGCCCCCTTCGGTGGCCAGCAGCGCCGCCTCGCCGCGCGGGTCGATGCGGGTGGTGGCGACCACGCCCTTGCCCTCACCGACCACGAGGGCCGCCTGGCGGCAGCCGTCCACCACGTGCCGGGCGGTGATCCACACGCCCGAAGAGTCGACGGAGAAGGCGGTGCCGGTGGCGGGGCCCACGTGGTCCGGCACGTCGACGCTGACCGCGGGGTCGAACGGCGACGGCGGCGCCAGCAGCGCGCCCTCCGCGGACCTCGCGGACGCCTGCGCCGGCGGCGCGGCCGGGGCGTCCGCGCGCTCGCGGCGGCTGAGGGCGGCGAACAGCAGCGCCGCCACCACCGCGGCGTAGATCAGCCAGTCGGGCAGCCGCGCGAACCGCATCGCCGCGTCAGGCGGCGACCGAGGCGGCGACGATCAGGGCGGTGGCGAGCTTGGCGCCCACCAGCACCGCCGCGGCCGCCATCTCACCCTGCTGGATGCGCCCGGGCAGGCCGTGCAGCACCAGATCCACCAGCCGGAACACCAGCAGCTGGACGGCGACGGTGGCTGCGCCCCAGAGCGCCAGGTCCATCAGATTGGCCGATGCCTTCAGCGAATAGGCCAGCGGGATCGCCAGCCCCACCAGCGCGCCGCCGACGTCCACCGCGGCGGCCACATTGCCCTCGCGGACCAGGCGGATCTCGTGATGCGGCGTGAGCAGGATGTAGACCGTGGCCGCCACCAGCAGCATGGCGACGCTTACCGCCACGTGCAGCAGGGTGACGGGAAACCCGGTGGCGAAGGCCTGGACTTCCGGCGACGTGGTCATGGCGCGCTCCCCCGAACGATTCCCGCGAGGGATAGCACGAACGGCGCGGCTTGGCGGCGGCGGCTATTCCGCGGCGAGCGCGCGCCGGGCGCTGGCCTTGAGCTTCTCGCTGTCGCTCTTCAGCTGGCCGCAGGCGGCGAGGATGTCGCGGCCGCGCGGCGTACGGATCGGCGAGGCGTAGCCGGCGCGGTTGAGGATCGCGGCGAAGGCCTCGATGGTCTTCCAGTCCGAGCACTCGTACTCGGTCCCGGGCCACGGGTTGAACGGGATCAGGTTGATCTTCGCCGGGATGCCCTTCAGCAGCTGCACCAGCGCCTTGGCCTCGGCCGGGCTGTCGTTGACGCCCTTCAGCATCACGTATTCGAAGGTCACCCGTTTGGCGTTCGACAGGCCCGGATAGGCGCGGATCGCCGCCATCAGCTCTTCGATCGGGTATTTCTTGTTCAGCGGAACGAGCTTCTCGCGCAGCGCGTCGTTGGTGGCGTGCAGCGAGATCGCCAGCATGGCCTGGGTCTTCTGGCCGAGCTCGACGAGCTGCGGGACCACGCCGGAGGTCGAGACGGTGATCCGCCGGCGCGAGATGGCGACGCCCTCGTTGTCGGCGATGATGTCGATGGCCGCGGCGACATTGTCGAGATTGTAGAGCGGCTCGCCCATGCCCATGAAGACGATATTGGAGAGCCGCCGGTCCTCCTTGGGCGAGGGCCATTCGCCGAGGTCGTCGCGCGCCACCTGCACCTGGGCGACGATCTCGGCGGCGGTCAGGTTGCGGACCAGCGCCTGGGTGCCGGTGTGGCAGAAGGTGCAGTTCA
>JAQGIJ010000339.1 GCA_028291285.1 Phenylobacterium sp.
CTGGACCGGTGTGCGCCAGGCCGTGAGCTACGGCGCCGACTGCATGCAGAACGCCACACCGGGCATGACGTGGAAGCCGCAGCCCATCAGCGAGGACTGCCTTTACCTCAACGTCTGGCGCCCCGCACAACCGGCCGCCACGCCGCGGCCGGTTATGGTCTGGATCCATGGTGGCGGCTTCTCCACCGGCTACGGCGCCTGGCCGATCTATGAGGGGTCGAACCTCGCCAAGCATGGGGTGGTGGTGGTGACGATCAACTACCGGCTCAACCGCTTCGGCTTCTTCGCCCACCCTGCGCTGATGGCTCAGCGAGCCGAGGAGCCGGTGGCCAACTATGGCCTCATGGACCAGGTGGCGGCGCTGCGTTGGGTTCATGACAATATCGCAGCCTTCGGCGGCGACCCGGCAAACGTCACCATCTTCGGCGAGTCGGCGGGTGGGTTCGCGGTGAACTATCTCCTGACCATGCCCTCGGCGCGCGGGCTGTTCGCCAAGGCGATCGTCGAGTCCGGGGGCGGATCAGCGAACTTCCGAACCAGCCGCGGCCTGGACACGCCTGGCTCGGGCCCCATGGGACCACAGCCGTCCGCGATTGAGGCTGGCCGCGCCTACGCCGCCTCGCTCGGCGTCACCGACGCCACGCCCGCGGCGCTGCGGGCCATCCCGGCGGCGCAGATTCTCGGCTCGGCCACCATGACCGACGGCGGCGGCGGGCCGGTTGTTGACGGTAAGCTGATCGTCGAGGATCCGGTCGAGGCCTTCGCCGCAGGCCGCCAAGCCCGCGTGCCCTTCATCATCGGCTCCAACAGCTTCGAGGCGAGCATCCTGCCGCCGGCGGCGGTGGAGGGCATCTGGAAGGCCGCCGCCCCGGTTCACGACCGCATCGCCGGGCTTTACGACGGCTACGGGACCCACGATCCAAAGCTGGTCACGGCGGAGTTCGTCGGAGACGCCTTCATGGGAGCCGGGGCGCGCAACCTTGCGCGGCGCATGAGCCAGGCGGGGGCGCCCGCTTGGCTTTATGTGTTCGATCACGTGGTCGAGCCGCTCAAGGCAGCGATGCCCGGAACCATCCACGGCGGAGAGATGGGCTTCGTCTTCGGCACCTGGAGCCAATACCCATTCCCGCCGATGCCGAACGACGGGGCCCTATCCGAGACGGTGATGGGCTACTGGACCAACTTCGCCAAGCGCGGGGACCCAAACGGCCCGGGCCTGCCGGCCTGGCCTCGCTATTCAGCTGGGACAGACACCCTGGTGATGTTCACCAATGACGGGCCGATCGTTCGCGCCGGATACCACCGCGAGCGACTGGACTTCCTGGACGCGCTGCCGGCGGTGAGGTCCGCTTCGCGTGCGCGGCGGGATCGCTTAAGGTCCCTACCGTCAAGTCACGTATCGACGCGTAGCCCTTGATCAATTCAGCTGCAGCTCCTCGAACCCCGCCTGCCTGGCCACCGCGCCGGCGTGCAGGGCGCCGCGGACCAGCCAGTTGCGGCGCTTCACCGGGAAGAAGGCCAGCGCGGCCGCGCCCAGGAAGCAGGCGCCGCTCTTGACCCCCGCCAGCGCCATCTGCGCCAGCCGGGCCGGCACGCTGCGGCGCAGCTGGCGGCGGCCGTGGCTCTGGCCGGAGCGGAAGGCGCGCTTCAGCAGCCAGCCCATCGAGGCGCGCGAGGGCGGCACCGGCTCGAACACATGCGCGGCCTCGGTGTAGCCGATCACGCCCGCCGCATCGGTCAGCCGGTAGAAGAAGTCGTCGTCCTCGCCGCCCATCCGCCCCAGCGCCAGGTCGAACGAGAGGCCCGCCCGGCGGATCGCCTCGGTGCGGATCAGCACGTTGCAGCTGTAGCCCTTGAGGATCCTGCCCCCCACCCGCACCGCGCGGAAGGAGTGGAAGTCGCCGGCCGCGATCCACGCCGGCGTGCCCGGCGGATAGACGGCGGTGACCGGGCCCAGCATGGCCTCGCAGCCCTGCGCCTGCGCGGCCGCGACCAGGCTGGCGATCCAGTCCGGCGCGGCGACCTGGTCGTCGTCGATGAAGGCCAGGTAGTCGCCCTCCAGGTGGTCCAGGATGGCGTTGCGGGCCAGCGAGATGTTGTGCGAAGGCGCGTGCACATAGCTCAGCGTCAGGCCGTGGCGTTCGGCGGCGGCGCGCACCCTGGCCTCGGCGGCGGGCTTCGGCTCGTTGTCGGCGACGATGACGCGCAGCGCCACATCGGCCGGCAGGACCTGGGCGCCCAGGGAGGCCAGGGTGTCGGCCACGGTCTCGCGCTTGAAGGTGCAGACGCCGACGTCGACCCTGAGCGCTCGGCTCATCTCACCACCCCGGCAGCTTCGTCCAGCCGTCGCCTGAACACCCAAGCCTGGCCGCAGGTTCCGCAGGGTGCGCCCGAGGCGCCTCAGGCGGCCATCCGCGGGGCGGCGGCCTCGAGCACGCGGATGATCTCGCCCTCGCGCTCGTTCCACAGGATGGCGACGCCGGCGGCGCGCGGGGCCAGCTCGCCCAGCGCCCGGGTCACCTCGGCGTCGCGCAGGCGCCGGGCGCTGAGACGCAGCAGGGAGCGGCCGCAGCCCTGGTCCTGCGCCTCGTCGTGGAAGCGCAGCACCGCATCGACGATGGCGGCGGGCAGGGCGGCGGCTGGCCGCGGGGCGTCCGGCCGCGCGGGGGGCCGCGGGGCGGGGCGGGCGGTCCTGGGGAGGAAGGTGCGCCGGGGGGCGAGCTTGAAGGTCATCTGTAAACTCCGTTGCGGATCGGCTCCGTTTCCCTTCTGATGGGTCGTTGCGACAGAATCGGACGTATCGTAATGCGACATGAAAAGGCCGGCCGGCTGCTGGCCCTGGCGAGGCTGCTGGGCGGCACGGCGGAGGGGCTGACGCTGGACGAGATGGCCGAGCGGCTGGGGGTCGGGCGGCGCACCGTCGAGCGGATGCGCGACGCGCTGCGCGAGGTGTTCCCGCAGCTGGAGGAGGTGGAGGATCCGCCGACGCGGCGCTGGCGCATCCCCGCCGGCCTCGACGGCCTGTTCCAGGCGCCCACCGCCGAGGAGCTGGCGGCGCTGGCCTCGGCGGCCGAGATGCTGGCGGCGGCCGGCGCCTGGTCGCGCGCCTATGCCCTGCGCGACCTGCAGCACAAGGTGCTCTCGGCCACCAAGGCGCCCGCCAAGCGCCGGCTCGCCCCGGACCTCGAGGCGCTGCTGCAGGCCGAGACCATCGCGGTGAACGCCGGCCCCCGGCCGTTCGAGGACGAGACGGTGCTGGCCGCGGTGCGCGAGGCGCTGAAAGGCGCGTCGGCCCTGCGCTTCCGCTACGAGGGCGGCTCGACGCCTGGGCGGGTGCGGGAGGTGACGCCGTTCGGGGTGCTGTTCGGCCGCGCCAACTATCTGGTGGCGCAGGAGGACGTCGAGGGCGGCCCGCGCAACTGGCGGCTGGACCGCATCGCCGAGATCGAGGTGCTGGACCGGCCGGCTCTGCGGCCCGACGGCTTTTCGCTGCAGGACTACGCGGACGAGAGCTTCGGCATCTACCACGACGAGGTGCAGGACGTGGTGCTGCGGATCACCCCGGCCGGGGCGGAGGACGCCCTGCGCTGGCGCTTCCACGCCAACCAGCAGGTCGACCTGCAGGGCGACGGCGCGGTGATCGTGCGGTTCCGCGCCAGCGGCATGCGCGAGCTCGCCTGGCACCTGTTCACCTGGGGCGACAAGGTGCACGTGATCGCCCCGCCGATCCTGCACCGCACCCTGCTCGACGAGCTCGAGCTGGCCAGCCGCTGGCATGCGTCCGTGTTTGTCGCAGGCAGTTCCTAGACCTCTCCTCGCCGAAAAAAACGAGGAGCTCCCATGACCATCGCCGCCGCCGACTACGCCAAGGTCTTCGAGCGCGACTACCGCCCCCGCCCGGCGCGCCGCGCCCGCCGCGCCGCCGCCTACGCCCTGTGGGCCGGCCTCTTCGTGATCCGCCCGAGGCTCGCCCTGCAGATCCTGCGCGAGCGGAGGTGAGTCTGCGGCGTGTGTTTCGCCGCCGCCGCGGCCACCGTTCGCCAACTGACCCAGGGAGGCGAGACTGGAGGAAGCCCTGGCGAGGCTGGCCGTGCGCCGGCGCGGCCCGGGCGCGCGCGTCGAGGCCGCCGAGCGGCTCTCCGGCGGCGCCAGCATGGAGACCTGGGCCTTCGTGCTGGTCTCCGCGGCCGGCCGCGAGGCGCTGATCCTGCGCCGCCGCGGGGCCCAGGCCTACGACCCCGACGGCAGCCACATCAGCCTCCACGCCGAGGCCGCCCTGCTCCGCGCCGTGGCGGCGAAGGGCGCGCCGGCCCCGCCGATGGTCCACCTCTGCGACGACCAGGACGGGCTCGGCGAGGGG
>JAQGIJ010000345.1 GCA_028291285.1 Phenylobacterium sp.
ACGCCTGACCCCCATCCCGATGGAGCAGTCCCGACGGTCCATCACCCCGAACGCCGCAGCGGGAGCCGCGGCGAAGGTTAAACGAGCCCGAGGGAAGAGGTATCGGAAGAGCACCAACCGCGCAATATCAAAAAGGCCGCAGCCCAAGGTCGCACCGATACCCCAAACGGCCTTAATAAGCCGTTGAAGATTCGGGCCGACAAGGCTTGCTTCCGCTCAACGAATCGGCGCGACGGCGCAGGTCCGTTCGGTGGCCAGAGCTTGGCGCCGGGCTCCCCCCCCCGCCGGCCCTCACATACCACGGGTGCCCGCCGCGGGGGCGCCCGACGGCGAAGTCGGCCGCGTCGTGCCCTCTCCACCAGCTGAGCGCGGCCGGGGCGGCGGCGACGGACAGCTCGTCCCCTTCCGGGCGTCGCGGCTTTCCGCGGCCAGGCGCGCCACCTCCGCCACCTGCTGCGGCTGGGCCGCGGCATAGGCGGCACGGGCGGCGCGGTCGGCCGCGAGGCGGGCTTCGATGTCGGCCGCGGTCAGGCGCAAGCCGAAGTCGGCCGGTATGTCCGGGTTGGAACGGCCGCTGATGCGGTCGAGGATCATGCCGCCCAAGACTTCCTTGTAGTGGGCGCTTTCCCAGTAATGCGCCATCCGCGCCTGCGGCCGATCCAGCGGCGGCACCGCCTCGGTGGTTATGCTGTTGTAGCCGCTGAAGTCCCACAGAGGGGTCCCGGCTGCCGCCGCCAGCGCGGTCACCTGGCGCTTCCAGGCTTCGTAGGTGGGCCACAACCCGGCGGCGCGCGCCACCTCGGCCTCGCGCGCATGGGCCGGCGAGAAGAACAGCGTCAGCTTGACGTGTCTCTGGCGCGCCAGGTCCAGCATTTGCTGCAGCTGCGCCAGCGTATTCACGCCTCGGGCCGGGTCGGCCAGGCAGAAGACACGGCGCGGCGGCGGAAAGTATTCCTGGGTCAGATAGGCCTGGTTGGCGCCGATGAACGACTCCCGGTGCTTGTAAGGCCGATCCGCCGCCCAGGCGCCATGGCCGTCGTAGTGCTGGCTAACCTCGAGCGGTTCCCGCCGCGCGGCCAGATCGTGATTGTAGACCAGCGTCTTCCAGCTCGGCTCCAGGGCGTTGGCCAGCAGCAGCTTAGGGAGATCGCGGACCAGTCCGCCGGAGCGCAGCCGGGCGGCGTCGAATTCCTCGTTGGCCGGCCGGCTGGCGTTGAACATCCAGAAGTCCAATCCGACCACGGCGACCTTCACCGGCGCCTCGCGGGTCGCCAGCTCGAAGTAGTCGCGCACCTCGCCCATGGTGGCGCCGCCGAACGCCAGATTGTAGGCGGGCCCTGCGCCGTCGGCCCAGCCCGGGTGGGTGGGGTCCAGGCCGATGCGGGTCCGGGAGGTGCCGAGGATCACCGCGCGCGGCTGGAAGGTCCGCACGGCGTGGGCTTTGGCGAAGCGGCCCACGGCGCTGCGCGTCTTCTCGGCGTTGACCCCGGGGATCTCGACCAAGCGCCACACGCCGAACGGATCGACCAGCAGGTTGAAGAGGGCGACCAGCCCGACCAGCGCCAGGACTGCGCCGATCAGGCCCAGGGCATAGCGCCGCGCCGCGCCCTCCTCGGCCAGTTCCGTCAGGTTCCTGGATGTGGAATCCATCGGATCAGAACTGGAAGTAGATGAATTCTTTGACGTGGCCGCCGAGCGCCACCAGGGCCGCCGCCGCCACGGTCGCGGAGGGTGCCAGCCAGGCCATCGACGGGCGCCAGGCGATCCGGCTGGGCGCGGGCTGGGTGCCGGCCGGCATCGACAGATGCGGCCGATAGCGGGCGAGCAGCTGGTACGCGTTGGGCGCGAGCCAGCACAGGGCGAAGCCGCCGGCCAGGGCCGCCAGCCAGAGCGCGTCGGGCGCCGCCGTTCCCGCGCCGCCGCCGGCGAGCATGCCGCGATAGATTCGGCCCGCCGCCGGCACGCTCGCCGCCTGGAACATGACGAATCCGGCCAGCACCGCGAGCAGCGTCAGGGTCCGGCCGGCCAGCCGCTCCACCACCCCGACCGGAACGGCCCACAGCTTGCGGGTGAGGCGCCAGGCGTGATTGGCCACCAGGAAGGCGCCATGCATGACGCCGAACAGCAGGTAGTGCCAACCGGCGCCGTGCCAGACGCCCGCCACCGCCATGGTCAGCAGGGTGGGCCCGCAGACCAGTACCGCGAAGGCGCCGAGGTCGCGCGGCAGCGCCTTGACGAAGATCTTCCGCCCCGACTGCGCCCGCCGCCGGGTCAGCGACAGCAGCACCGGGCTGTAGATGTAGTCGGTGAGAAAGCGCGTCAGCGAGATGTGCCAGCGTTGCCAATAGTCGATCACGCTGGTCGCCTTGAACGGCGAATTGAAGTTCAGCGGCAGGCGCAGGCCCAGCAGCAGCGAGGAGCCGAGCGCCATGTCGGTATAGGCCGAGAAGTCGAAATAGATCTGCAGCGCGAAGGCCGCCGCCCCGGCCCAGGCCGTCGGCGCACTCGGCACCTGGCCGGCCTGGGCGGCGGCGAACACCGGCTCGGACCAGCCGGCGAAGGGCTGCGCCAGCAACACCTTTTTGGATAGCCCGACGACGATCAGCGTCAGGCCGGCGGCCACGTCGCGCCAGGGCAGGCGGCCGGCGTCAGGGTCGCGGAACTGCCGCACCATTTCCGGATGGTGGATGATCGGGCCGGCGATGAGGTGGGGGAAATAGGTGACGAACAGCAGGTAGTGGAGCAAGTCGTCGTCCTCGATCGCGCCGCGGCTGCTGTCCACAAGGTAGGTGATCTGGGTGAAGGTGAAGAAGGAGATCGCCAGCGGCAGGACGATGCCGCCGGCGTTCCAATGAAGGCCCAGCGTGCTCAGCAGGAAGCCCATGTATTTGAAGTAGGCCAGCAGCAGCAGGTTGACGGCGACGCCGCCGACCAGCAGCGCCCGCCGCCGGCGCCCGCCGGCCAAGCGGATCAGCCCGCCCGTGACGAAATTGAAGCCGGCGGAGCCCAGCAGCAGCAACAGGTACGGCGGGTTCCACCAGCCGTAGAAGAGCAGCGAGGCGAGGACCAGCCAGGCCAGCGCCGCGCGGCGCCCGGCGCGCCTGGCCAGCAGGTAGAAGCCGACCACCACGGGCGGCAGGAACAGCAACAGGTAGGTGAAGGAGTTGAACAGCATGTGTCAGGCGGGCCGCTCGATTACGTAGGGCAGGTCCGGCGCGGACCAGCCGGCCAGGTCCAGCCGCCAGTGCGTGGCCCCGTCCGTCCTGTCCCCGGCGCAGCTGAAGCCCAGCCGGGCGTAATGATCGCGCACCAGGCCGTTGCGCGGCGTGGGCAGGTAGCTGCCGGCCAGCGCCACCGCCCTCTCGGCCAGGGCGAGGCGCGCGAGCTCCGCCAGCATCCCCTCCTCCACCCGGCGGCCGAGCACGCGGCAGCTCATCAGCCAGGTGTCGATCTCCCAGAGACCGCCGCCCGCCCGTCGGCAGATTACCACCCCGATCAGCCCGCTGTCGCCGAAGTCGTCGGCGAGGCGGAAGCTCAGCCCGACCAGCTCGCCGCTGGTCTCGATCCGCTGCACCTCGGCCTCTGTGCGGCGCCGGGTCGTCAGGTTGAACTGGTTGGACTTGTTGATCAGCTGCGCGATGCGGCCGCGATCGACGGCGGTGAACAGCCGGACCGTCAGCACCATGCGCAGCGAGCGCAGATAGGCGTCGAGTTCGCCCAGCTCCTGCTGGCGGTCGCGGCGTTGCGCCTCGTTGGCGTACTGCTCGGCGCGCACGCGGTCCTCGAGCGACAGCGTGGGGACATCGAAATAGCCGGCCTCCAGCAGCTGCAGCGGAAACCCCGCGGGGTCGGCGCCCAGCTCCGGCACAGCCACGTCCGGCAAGGCGCTGCGGACCAGGCCACGCTCGGCCGGGTTGTCGTCGAGCAGCACCAGGCTGTCGAGGCCGATAGACAGCTCCGCGGCGATGCTGCGCAGGTTGTCCGGCTTGGGGTCCCAGTTGGCCACAAAGGCCGAGATGTGCTCGGGACGCAGCAGCATCTCCGGATGCGTGGCGAACGCCTCGCGGGCCAGCTCCGGGTCGTTCTTCGAGCAGACCGCCAGCAGCACACCGCGCCGGCGCAGCGCCAGCGCCGTGCGCTGAACCTCGAGAAAGGCCTCGCCCAGGGGGTCGCCCTGGCCCAGCACCAGGCCGTCGCGGCCGTCGTCGCCGACGCAGCCGCCCCACAGCGTGTTGTCCAGGTCAAGCACTAGGCACTTGCGCGCCAGTCCGCGAATCCCGGCCAGGGTGCGCGCCAGGGCGTCGGCATAGCGGGGCAGCAGCGCCGGCGCAAACGGCACCTTGGCCGTGTACCAGCCCACCGGCTCGTGCCATGCCTCCAGCCCCACGGTCTCGGCCAGCGCCGCGGCGTCGAACAGTATCGCGCCCGGCAGCGTCTCCAGGGCGTCGTTCAGCGCCGCCGTCAGCCGCAGCGGGCTGCCCGGCAGACGCCGCTCCAGACTGCCCTGCAGGCGTTCCGGCGGGCGCACCACGGTCTGCACCAGCACCTGCCGCCCGGCCCGCTGCTGCGCCGTGACGATTTGCCGGAAATGGGCGAGCGTGCGCTGCAGCCAGTCGGCGGCCTGGGCCGTGTCGGTGGGGTCCTCGGGCCAGGGCGGCAGCGCGCGGGCCCCGAGCGCCACGACCACCACGTCCAGCTCCGCGGCGCTCAAGGCGCTGTCCTGCGCCAGCGCCTGCGCCGCGGTGGCGTAGGGCGCCTCGGTCACCTCCAGCGCCAGGCCATGGCGCAGCCCGCTGCCGATCAGCGCCTGGGCCACGTGCCCGGTGGTGGCGTCCGACAGAAGGGCGAGCCGCAGCGGCGTGAGGTCCTTGCGCGCGTCCGGACCTGCGGCGCGCAAGGCGGCGGCGAGATGGCCGAGCTGGAGGGCGTCGAGGCGATACTGCGCCAGCCGGCGCAGCGCCGGGCCGCAGCCCTCGCCGGCCGCAGCGGCCTGCCGCAGCCGCGCGCGGAAGTCGTCGGGCGCCCGCGCAAGCCAGGCCAGCCCGAGCGCTCTGTCCTCCACCATCCGCAGTCAGCCCTTCTGCTTGGTCGCGATCAGGCCGAGGAGGTCGCCGACGTTCTTGAGGCCCGCGAGTTCCTGCGTTCCGAACCGGATGCCGAACCGCTGCTCCACCGCCACCATCAAGAGCACGTGGCGTAGGGAATCCCACCCCGGCACGTCGGCGGCGGTCAGATCCGGGGTCAACACCAAGGCGTCGTTGTCGAAACAGTCACGGAACACCGTCTCCAGCGCCTGCAGGGTCTCGGGGCTTACGGGCACGATTCGGGGCCTTACAGGATGAGACGTCCTTCTAGGCAAGGCGCCCGATCACCGGCAAGCCCTCCAGCGCGCCGGACGCCGGTTACTGCTCGTGTAGGGCGTGCTCCATGGTGTCGGTGATCGGCGACACCAGGAAGCCCATCAGGGTCCGCTTGCCGCTGACGAACATCACGCTGGCCGGCATGCCGGGGGTGATGCGCTCATCCGGCTTCAGCTTGGTCAGCTCCTTCGGATCGATCCGCACGTCGACCCGGTAGAAGCCCATGGCGCTGGCGTCCGGCCCGCCGTTGGAGGTCGTCTGGGAGCGGGCGGCCGGCGACGGACTGGACTTGTCGGGCGCGACCATCGCCAC
>JAQGIJ010000352.1 GCA_028291285.1 Phenylobacterium sp.
CCGCCTCGCCTGCCGTGGCGTCGTCCACCGGCTGGAACCGCACCGTATCGCCGGGCGCGAGCTGGCCCAGCTTCCAGAGGTCGGCCTGGATGACCACGAAGGGGCAGACGAAGCCGCCGAGCGAAGGGCCGTCGGGGCCAAGGATGATCGGCAGGTCGCCGGTGAAGTCCACCGCGCCGATGGCGTAGGCGTTGTCGTGGATGTTGGAGGGGTGCAGGCCGGCCTCGCCACCGTCGCGCCGGGCCCACTCGGGCTTGGGCCCCACCAGCCGCACGCCGGTGCGGTTGGAGTTGTAGTGCACGCCCCAGCCGGTGGCGCAGAAGGTCTCGATGTCCTTCGGCGTGAAGAAGTCCGGCGCCCCGTGCGGGCCGTAGAGCACCCGGATGGTCCAGGCCTTGCCGATCTCGGGACGGAGCGCCGGCGGGAGACTGAGCGTCTTCGCCTCGGCCTGCGCCGTCAGGTGCAGCACGTCGCCCGCCGCCAGCGCCCGGCCCGCCTGGCCGCCGAAGCCGCCGAGGGTAAAGCCCGAGCGGCTGCCGAGATAGGTCGGGACCTCGAAGCCGCCGGCGACCAGCAGATAGGCGCGAAGCCCCCGGCCCTTCACCCGGCCGAGCTTCAGCGTCTGGCCGGCGGCGACCTCGAAGGGGGCGTAGGGCGAGACCGGCTGGCCGTCGAGGCTGGCCTGCAGCTCGGCGCCGGCGAGGCAGACGGTGGTCGCGGCGTTGAAGACCAGGGTGGGACCGAGGCCGGTGATCTCCAGCCCGGCCGCGCCTTCCGAATTGCCCAGCAGGCGGTTGCCGAGGCGCAGCGCCAGCGGGTCCATCGGCCCGGACGGCGGCACGCCCACGTCCCAGTAGCCGAGCCGGCCGGGGTAGTCCTGCACGGTCGTCGAGGCGCCGCCGCTGGTGACCCGCACGGTGCGGCCGCGGTAGGGCAGCTCCGCAAGCACCCGGGTGGAGACCTCGCCACTAACGAAGGGCGCGCTGCGGGCCACGTCGCGCAGCCAGTCGAGGTTGGTCTCCAGGCCGGAGAGCCGCGTCGCGTCCAGCGCCATCTGCAGGGCGGCGACGGCTTGTTCCCGGTCCGGCGCCGTGACGATCAGCTTGGCGAGCAGCGGGTCGTAGAAGGCGCTCACCTCGGTCCCGGCCGCGACCCAGCCGTCCACCCGCGCCCCGGCGGGAAAGCTCACCTCGGTGAGCACGCCGGAGCTCGGGCGATAGTCCTGCCCCGGATCCTCGGCGTAGAGCCGGGCCTGGATCGAGGCGCCGCGCGGAAGCGGTGGGTCCGCGTCGAGGAAGCCGAAGTCGCCGGCCGCCCCGCGCACCATCCATTCGACCAGGTCGACGCCGGTGACCTGCTCGGTGACCCCGTGCTCCACCTGCAGGCGCGTATTCACCTCCAGGAAGAAGAAGTCGTCGCGCTCGGCGTCGTAGAGGAACTCCACCGTCCCGGCGGAGCGGTAGTTCACGGCCTGGGCGAGATCGACGGCGGCCTGCATCAGCGCGGCGCGCGTGGTCTCGGGCAGGTGCGGTGCGGGCGTCTCCTCGACGACCTTCTGGTTGCGTCGCTGCAAGGAGCAGTCGCGTTCGCCGAGCGCGATCACGCGGCCCTGCCCGTCGCCGAACACCTGCACCTCGATGTGCCTGGCGCGGCGGACGTAACGCTCCAGGAAGACGCCCGCGTCGGAGAAGTTGGCGCCCGCCAGCCGCGCCACCGCGGCGAAGGCTTCCGCGAGTCCGGCCTCGTCCTCGCAGACCCGCATGCCGATCCCGCCACCGCCGGCGGTGGCCTTCAGGATCACCGGATAGCCGATCGCCTGGGCCGCCTCGCGCGCGGCTTCCGCGTCGGTCAGCAGGTCGGTGCCGGGCGCGAGCGGCACGCCCTGGGCCTGGGCGAGATCCCGCGCCGTGTGCTTCAGGCCGAAGGCGCGGATGTTCTGCGGCGTCGGCCCGATGAAGGCGATCCCGGCCGCCGCGCAGGCCTCGGCGAAGGCGGTGTTCTCCGAGAGGAAGCCATAGCCGGGGTGGATGGCCTGCGCGCCCGTGGCCTTGGCCGCCGCCAGCACGGCCTCGACGTTCAGGTAGCTCTCGGCCGCCGGCGCGGCCCCGATCCGCACCGCCTCGTCGGCCTGGCTGACGTGCAGCGAGCCGGCGTCGGCGTCGGAGAAGACCGCGACGCTTCCCACCCCCATCCTGCGCAGCGTGCGGATGATGCGGCAGGCGATGGCGCCGCGGTTGGCGATCAGGACCTTGGAGAACAATGCGTCCGCCCCGCTCAGCCGGCGATGACCATGCGCACCGGCGTCGGGTTGAAGCCGTTGCAGGGGTTATTGATCTGCGGGCAGTTGGAGACCACCGCCACCAGGTCCATCTCGGCGCGCAGGTCGACGTAGAGACCGGGCGCGGAGATGCCGTCGACGATGCCTAGGGCGCCGTCCGCCTCCACCGGCACGTTCATGAACCAGTTGACGTTGGAGACCATGTCGCGCTTGCCGCGGCCGAAGCGGGCGTTGCCCTGCAGGAAGTTCTCCACGCAGGCGTGCTGGCTCTTGGTGTGGAAGCCGTAGCGCAGGGTGTTGCTCTCGCAGCTGCACGCCCCGCCGATGGTGTCGTGGTGCTCCACCGCCGTGTCGGTCACGGTGGCCATCGCCCGGCCCTCGTTGGACATCAGCACCGAGCCGGCGCGCAGGAAGATGTTTCCCTGGGCGGCGATGGTGTCCTGGGCGGAGTAGCGCTCGGCGTCGTCCGCCAGGGCGTACATCAGGAAATCGACGGCCTGGTTGCCCTCCAGGTCGACGATGCGCAGGGTCTGGCCCCTGCGGACCTCCGCCGTCCAGGGCGCGCGGGCGGGGACCACCTCGTCCAGCACGACCGGCCCCTTCAGGTCTGGCATCTGGCTCACCGGCGAAGATCCTCTTCCAGGTTCTGGAAGGCCCTGAGGCCCTCGGGCGTGGCGTTGCGGATCGGGTCGTTCTCCGGGGTGAGCTCGCCGCGCCAGGCCAGCACCCGGGCGGGCGTGGCGCTGTACGCAGCCCGCGGATCGAGCACGTGCGGGCAATTGGCCAGCACCACGATGACGTCCATCTCGGCCCTGAGCGTCACCTGCCGGCCCGGCGCAGAGGGGCCGGCCTCGAAGCGGGTCGCGCCGTCCTGCGCGATCCGCACGCCCTTGAACCAGTTGACGCAGGGGTGGATGTCCTTGCGGCCCAGGCCGAACTTGGCCGTGGCGAGCAGGAAGCGGTCGCGGGCGTTGGGGTGCGGGCCCCAGTTGTCGCCCTCGCCGTACGTCCTCGCATTGGAGGCGGCGTTGGAGGCGCCGCAGAAGGCGTCGTGGGTCCCGGCGGTGTCCTCGATGACGCTCATCAGCACCTTGCCCATGTCGGAGAGCAGCAGCTTCCCCTGCCCCACGTAGGCGTTCCACTGGACCTTCAGGGTGTCGGCGACGTTCAGCCGCTCCACCGGCCGCTCGGCGTTGAACAGCAGCATGGAGAGGCAGGCGTCGCCCGCCACGTCGACGAGCCGCAGCCGCGCGCCGCGGTCCAGCCGCCTGGCCGCATAGCCGCCCGGCGCGATCGTCTCGGCCCACAGCATGGCCTCGGCGGCCACGCCTTCAGGCCGGTCCGCCGCCGCGCTGGCCGGCACGGTGGGCATGGAGTCCACGCGGGTC
>JAQGIJ010000373.1 GCA_028291285.1 Phenylobacterium sp.
CCTCCGCCTTGAAGCGCGGGAGCAGCACCTCGGTCACGATCCTGGTGAACCACGCCTGCTGGTCGATGTTGGCCACCTGCACGCCGGGCATGTTGTAGGCGCCGGGCCAGGTGTTCAGGCCGCGGTCGGGAGCCACCGCCAGCAGTCCCGCGGCCTTGATCGCCGCGACGATCTCCGGCGCGACGGGAACGCCCTCGCCGGCGGCGAGGCCCGTGGCGTCGTCGATGACGATCGTGCCCGCGCCGCGGGCGGTCACGTCCTGGATCGCCGCCGGCCCCAGCTTGCCGACCACGGCGGTCTCATAGCCCTTGGCCTGGGCGGCGCGCAGCAGGCTGACATGGCCGAGATAGTCGCCGCCGTAGCGCTGGTTGAGCAGGCCCAGGATCGCGTCGTCCTCCACCGGCGCGATGGGCGTGCCGTAGGGCGCGGGGAAGGGCTGCCCCACATAGAGTGTGTTGCCGAAGTCGCCGGTGTCGCCGAGCGCATGGCCGGTGGCGATCGCCGAGGCGTTGGGCGTGGTCACCGTGGGATAGAGCGAGTGGCTGTTGCGGAAGTCCACGCCCCGGTCGCGCACCTCGGCGAGCGCCGGCGCGGTCTCGGCCGAGACGATCTTCGAGCGCAGGCCGTCGGCGACGAAGATGATCACGTTGTGCGGCTGGGCCGCGGCCGCGGCGGCTGCGCACAGGAGGGCGAGCGGGGCCAGGGCGGCGCGGACGAGACAACGGCTTGGGGACAAGATCAGGCTCCGGTTCTTCAGGGGCGTCGGGCTCATGGGACGCAGGCGTCGGGCGGCGGGATCCGCGCGGTGCGGTCGCCGCGCAGATCGGCGCCGTCGCGCTGCACGGGATAGGGCGCGCGGCCCTTGAGCCCGCGCCAGAGCGCCAGGTTGTAGGCCGCCGTGTTCAGCCGGTCCTCCCGGGCGAAGTCCTGGCCGGCCATGGCGGCGGCCCAGTAGGCGCCGTCGCGCTTGGGTTGCACGCGGCAGGCGCTCGCCTGGGCGGCGGGCAGGGGCAGGCGCGTCGAGCGCAGCACCGGCGGCACCCGGGCCTGGAAGCTCCAGGCGCCGGACGCCTTCACGTCGAAGGCCTCGGCCATCGGCAGGGCCATGGCGTCGTTCAGGCCCAGCGGCGCAAGCCCCAGCACCGCGCCGATCGTGCGCACCAGGTTGACCGTGGTGTAGCGGCGCGAGACCACGGCGCGGCGCCGCACATAGGGCCCGGCGACGAAGGCGATCGAGCGGTGGGCGTCGACGTGATCGGGCCCGTCCTGGGCGTCGTCCTCGACGACGAAGACCAGGGTGTCCTTGGCGAACCGGCTCCTCGCCACCTTCTCCACCAGGAGGCCCACGGCGTAGTCGTTGTCGGCGACCTCGGTCTCGACGGAATCGACACCGTCGATGGCGCGCTCGAAGCTTCCGGTGTGATCGTGCGGCAGGCGCACCAGCATCAGCGACGGCGCCTGGCCGCTGGTTTCGAAGCCGTCGAACTCGCGGGCCCATTCCTGGAAGCGCCAGTAGTCCGGAAACGCCTGGTCGAAGCCGCGGAAGTAGGGATCAGAAATGGCGAGCAGGGCGCGGTTGGCCGGGAAGAAGACCCGCCGGCCGGTCATCCAGGGCTCCCGGTCGAGCGGGACCTGGGCCGGGCCCAGCTTCGGCTCATAGCGAATCAGGTCGCCGTAGAAGCCCCAGTTGCGCACGCTGAGGCCCGCCCGGATCGCGGCATCCCAGATGTAGCCCTCGCCCGGCGCGCCGCCAGGCCCGTCCGGCGCGGCGACGTCGGCGGTTCCGGCCAGCACGTCGGCGTCGTCCGGCGTGACCGGGTTGGCCTCCCGGCGCGCGGCCAGCGGGCCCATGGCGACGTTGACGTTCCGGTTCGTGCCCTCCTGGTCGTACTGCAGGCCGCGGTCGGCGTAGTTCACGGGCGCCTCGCGCTCGGTGAAGTCGTTGGTCCGGGCCGCGGTCGTCCAGTTCCAGCCGGTGTTGCTGCTCTCGCCGCTGTCGAGGAAGTTGTCCAGGTCGACGAACTCGCGGGCGAGCGCGTGCTGGTTGGGC
Organism: Phenylobacterium sp.; assembly: GCA_028291285.1. The sequence continues at coordinate 2,051 of JAQGIJ010000373.1, forward strand.
GTGATGGCGCGGCCGAAAAGCGCGAGCCGCGGATCGCCGTTCCCCACCTCCAGGTCGCCCAGCACCTGATCGTAGGTGCGGTTCTCCTTCACGACATAGACCACGTGGCGGATGCGCCCGCGCAGGAAGGCCATGACCGCCTCGGCCTGGCGGTCGTCGCGGGCGCCGGGCAGGCGGTTGTTGCGCGCGACCTGCCGGGTGAGCGCGCCGAGCTCGGCGGGGCTGGGCGTGGGCAGCGTCAGGAAGCCTGCCTTCTCCAGCTGCCAGACGTAGGCGTTGGCGGCGGTGCAGGCGTGTTCGGCGGCCTTCTCCGGCGACAGGCTCGCCCGGCAGGCGCCGGGGTTCGGACCCGCATTGCTTTTGCCGTTGATCACATAGATCCGCCGCCCGTCGGGGCGCATCGCCACGCCGGTCGGATACCAGCCCGTCGGGATCAGGCCCACGACGGCGGAGCGGGGGACCTTGGGGGCGTCGTCATCGTCGGCGCGCGGCCGCGGCGCGGCGCGGACGCCCGCGGCCGGCCCGTCCAGCTTCACCACCGCCAC
>JAQGIJ010000396.1 GCA_028291285.1 Phenylobacterium sp.
GATCGGCGGGATCACGCCCGAGGTGTTGATCTTCAGCGGCAGGAACGAGGTGTCGCCGCCGAACATGCGGTTGCCCACCTGGCGCTTGGGGTACTGCACCAGGAGCCGGCGCTGCGAGCGCTCGAAAAACACGATGGCGGCGGTGACCGCGACGACCAGCACCGCGATCAGCAGCAGCACGCCGCCGTTCAGCGCCCCGGTCCGCGCCAGCGAGAAAGCCTGGCCGAGGTAGCGCGGGAAGGTCGCCACGATGCCGGCGAAGATGATCAGGCTGACGCCGTTGCCGATGCCGCGGCTGGTGATCTGCTCGCCCAGCCACATCAGGAAGAGGGTGCCGCCGGTGAGCGTGAACACCGTCGAGACGACGAAGAACAGGCCGGGATTGTCGACCACGCCCGTGCTCGCCTGCAGGCCCATGGCGATGCCGAAGGACTGGAACAGGGCCAGCACCACGGTCAGGTAGCGGGTGTACTGGTTGAGGGTCTTGCGCCCGGCCTCGCCGCCTTCCTTGCGCAGCTTCTCCCACGGCGGATAGACCGTGCCCAGCAGCTGGACGATGATCGAGGCCGAGATGTAGGGCATGACGTTCAGCGAGAAGATCGCCATGCGCTGCACGGCGCCGCCCGAGAACATGTTGAACATGCCCAGGATGCCCTTGGCCTGGCCCTGGAAGGCCTGGGCGAAGGCCGACGCGTCGATGCCGGGGATCGGGATGTAGCAACCCAGCCGGTACACCACCATCGCCATGAGGGTGAACCAGATGCGCTTGTGCAGCTCCGTCGCCTTCTGGAAGGCGCCGAAGTTCATGTTCGCGGCGAGCTGTTCTGCGGCCGAAGCCATTCAAATCCCCTGACTCGAGACTTCGATCAGATAGGACGGCGCGGGCCGGAAGGCGAGGCCGGCGTCGTCGCATCCATCCGGATCAGGCTTCGGGCGCGGCCTCGGGCGTGGGTTCGGGCTTGGTGGTGGTGAGCGTTCCGCCGGCCTTCTCGACCGCGGCGCGGGCGCCGGCGGTGGCCGAATAGACGGTGAGCGTGATCTTGGAGGTCAGCTCGCCCTTGCCCAGCAGCTTCACCCCGTCCTTGGTGCGGCGCACCAGGCCCGCCTTCAGCAGGACCTCGGCGTCGATCGGCTGGCCCGCGTCCAGCTTGCCGGCGGCGATCGCCTGCTCGATCCGCCACAGGTTCACTTCCGCGAACTCCTTGGCGAAGGGATTGTTGAAGCCGCGCTTGGGCATGCGCATGTGCAGCGGCATCTGGCCGCCTTCGAAGCCGGCGATGGCGACGCCGCTGCGGGCCTTCTGGCCCTTCACGCCACGGCCGGCGGTCTTGCCCTTGCCCGAGCCCGGACCGCGGCCGACGCGCATGCGGTTCTTGGTGGAGCCCGCGCGCGGGGCCAGTTCGTTGAGCTTGGTCATCTGACGCCTCTCCTTGGAGATCTGTCGCCGGAGCGGAGGCCCCGACTCGGCTGGTTTTTCCGCCCTCCCCTTCATGGGGAGGGATGATCGGGCGAGAGCCCGATCTGGGTGGGGGAGTCGGGATCAGGCTCGGCGCCTGGTCGTGAGATCCCCACCCTGCCCGGCTTCGCCGGGCTGTCCCTCCCCGTGAAGGGGAGGGAGAAGCGCTACTCGGAAACCACTTCGACCATGTGGGCGACCTTGGCGATCATCCCGCGAGTGGAGGGGGTGTCTTCCAGCGTGGCCGTGCGGCCCTGCTTGTTGAGGCCCAGGCCGATGAGGGTCGCGCGCTGGTCCTTCTTGCGGCGGATCGGACTGCCGGTCTGGCGAACGGTGATGGTGGCCATCTCGCTTATCCTTCCGCGTCGGCCGCGGGCGCAGTGGTCGCCGACGCACCGTCGGCGCGCCGGCCGATCACGTCGGAGACCTTCTTGCCGCGCTTGGCGGCGACCTGGCGGGGCGAAGACTGGGCCTTCAGCGCCTCGAAGGTCGCGCGCACCATGTTGTAGGGGTTGGACGAGCCGACCGACTTGCCGACCACGTCCTGGACGCCCAGGGTTTCCAGCACCGCCCGCATCGGGCCGCCGGCGATGACGCCGGTGCCGGGAGGTGCTGCGCGCACCATCACCTTGCCCGCGCCCCAGCGGCCGGCGCCGTCGTGGTGCAGGGTGCGGCTCTCGCGCAGCGGCACGCGGATCATCGACTTCTTGGCTTCCTCGGTCGCCTTGCGGATGGCTTCCGGCACTTCGCGCGCCTTGCCGTGACCGAAGCCGACGCGGCCCTTCTGGTCGCCGACGACCATCAGGGCGGCGAAGGAGAACCGGCGGCCGCCCTTCACGGTGGCGGCGACGCGGTTGATGTGCACCAGCTTCTCGACAATGTCGCTGTCGCGGTCGTCTTCGCGATTGCGACGGTCGCCGCGCTCTTCGTTCCTGCGAGCCATCGATCGTTCCTTAGAAATTCAGGCCGGCTTCGCGCGCGGCGTCCGCCAGGGCCTTGACCCGGCCGTGATAGAGGTAGCCGCCGCGGTCGAAGATCACTTCCTTGACGCCCTTGTCGATGGCGCGCTGGGCGACCAGCGCGCCGACGCGGGCGGCGGCGTCCTTGTCGGAGCCCTTCGACGTGCTCTCGCCGGCTTCCAGCGACGAGGCGGCCGCGAGCGTCACGCCGCGCTCATCGTCGATGACCTGGGCGTAGATGTTCTTGGACGAGCGGAAGACCGACAGCCGGGGGCGGCCGTTCGCCAGCTTGCGCAGGCGGGTCCGGACGCGCTGGGCGCGGCGCTTGGTGGTGTCGCGGGAGGAGAGCGCCATCTTACTTCTTCTTGCCTTCCTTGCGGCGGACCTGCTCGCCGGCGTAGCGCACGCCCTTGCCCTTGTAGGGCTCGGGCGGACGGATGCGGCGGATGCGCGCCGCGGTCTCGCCGACCAGCTGCTTGTCGATGCCGGAGATGCGGATTTCCGTCTGCCTCGGCGTGGCGAAGCTGACACCCTCCGGCGGCTGGATGTTCACGTCGTGGCTGAAGCCCAGCTGCATGGAGAGCGACTGGCCCTTCATCGCCGCGCGATAGCCAACGCCCACCAGCTCGAGCGTGCGCTCGTAGCCCTGGGTGACGCCGGTCACCATGTTGTTCACCAGGGTGCGCGAGAGGCCCCACATGGCTCGCGCCCGGGTGGAGTCGACGCGCGTGGCCAGCGTCAGTTCGGCGCCGTCCTGGCGGACCTCGATCTCGTCGGCGACGGTCCAGGCGAGCTGGCCCTTGGGACCCTTCACCGTGACGGTCTGGCCGTCGAGGGTCACCGTGACCCCGGTGGGGACGGCGACTGCCTTCTTTCCGATGCGCGACATCTCAATAGACCCGGCAGAGCACTTCGCCGCCCACGTTCTGATCGCGCGCGGCGGTGTCGGACATGACGCCCTTGGGCGTCGACAGGATCGAGATCCCGAGGCCGTTCTTCACCGGCTTCAGGTCCTTGATCGACGAATAGACGCGGCGGCCCGGCTTGGAGACGCGGCTGATCTCGACGATCACCGGCTGGCCGTCGAAGTACTTGAGGTCGATCTCGAACTCGGGGAAGGCGCCGGGCTTCTCCACCAAGTGGTAGCCGCGGATGTAGCCCTCGTCGAGCAGCACGTCGAGGACGCGCGCGCGCATCTTCGAGGCCGGCGTCAGGACCTTGCTGCGGCTGCGTTGAGCCGCGTTCTTGAGACGGGCGATCAGATCGCCGATGGGGTCGTTGACCATCTGTATGCCCCTCCTACCAGCTCGACTTGACGAGGCCCGGGATCAGGCCCTGCGAACCCAGGTCGCGGAGCGAGATCCGGCTCATCCGCAGCTTGCGGTAATAGGCCCGCGGACGCCCGGTGACCTCGCAGCGGTTGCGGATGCGGGTCTTGGACGAGCTGCGCGGCAGCTGCGCGAGCTTCAGCCGGGCGTCGAAGCGTTCTTCGAGCGGCAGGCTCTCGTTGTTGGCGATCGCCTTCAGCTGGTTGCGCCTGGAGGCGTATTGCTTGACGAGCTTCTTGACCAGCTCGTTGCGGTTGACGGCGCTTTTCTTGGCCATGTTCTTTCTTCCTTCCCGCTACGCTTGCACGAACGGGAACTGGAATTCCTTGAGAAGCGCGCGCGCCTCGTCGTCGGTCTTCGCAGTCGTGGCGACGATGATGTCCATGCCCCACATCTGATCGATCTGGTCGTAGTTGATCTCCGGGAACACGATGTGCTCCCGCACGCCCAGGGCGTAGTTGCCGTTGCCGTCGAAGGAGGTGGGCTTCAGGCCCCGGAAGTCCTTCACGCGCGGCAGCGCGATGGTGATCAGCCGGTCCAGGAACTCGTACATGCGGTCCTTGCGCAGCGTCACCTTGGCGCCGATCGTCATGCCTTCGCGCAGCTTGAAGCCGGCGATGGAGGTCCTGGCCTTGGTGGTCACCGGCTTCTGGCCGGCGATCCTCGCCAGGTCGGCGACGGCCGCCTGCACCTTCTTGGAGTCCGCCACGGCTTCGCCGATGCCCATGTTCAGGACGATCTTGTCCAGCTTGGGGATCTGCATCTCGTTCGTGTAGGCGAACTGGTCCTTCAGCGCCTTGCGGATGCGCGTCCGGTACTCGGCCTTGAGCCGAGGTTCGTAAGTTTCGTCAGCCACTGATCACCTCGCCGGTCGTCTTGGCGAAACGGACCTTCTTGTCGGCTTCCACGCGGAAGCCGACGCGGGTCGGCTTGCCCTGGGAGTCGACAATGGCCACGTTCGACACGTGGATCGGCGCTTCCTTGTTCTTGATGCCGCCTTGCGGATCGGACTGCGTCGGGCGGGTGTGGCGCTGGACCATGTTCAGGCCCTCGACCAGCACGCGCTGCGCCTGCGGGAACACCCGGAGGACACTGCCCTGGCGGCCCTTGTCCTTGCCGGTGAGGACCACGATGCGGTCCCCCTTCTTGATCTTCGCCGCCATCACAGCACCTCGGGGGCGAGCGAAATGACCTTCATGTGGTTCTTGGCGCGCAGTTCACGGGGAACCGGGCCGAAGATCCGCGTGCCGATCGGCTCGCCTTGCTTGTTGACGATCACCGCCGCGTTCTTGTCGAAGCGGATCACCGAGCCGTCCTTGCGCTTGATGGCCTGGCTGGTGCGCACGACGATCGCCTGCAGCACATCGCCCTTCTTCACGCGGCCGCGCGGGATGGCTTCCTTCACGGAGACCACGATGCGATCGCCGACGCTGGCGTAGCGGCGCTTTGCGCCACCCAGCACCTTGATGCACATGACCCGTCGGGCGCCGGAATTGTCGGCGACGTCCAGGTTAGTCTGCATCTGGATCATAGGGTCAGATCCTTACGCTCGGTCCGCGCCGCCCTTAGGCAGCACTTCCCAGGTTTTCAGTTTCGACTTCGGCGCGCACTCGATGATGCGCGCGAGGTCACCGGTCTTGTAGGCGTTGGCCTCATCGTGCGCGTGGTACTTCTTCGACCGGCGCACGGTCTTCTTCAGCAGCGGGTGAAGCAGCGTGCGCTCCACCTGCACCACTACGGTCTTGTCGCCCTTGTCGGAGACGACAACGCCTTCGAGAATTCGCTTCGGCATCTATCCGCTCTCCTCAGGCCTGCGCCTGCTTGGTCCGCAGGATGGTCTTGATGCGCGCGATGTCCTTGCGCACCTCGCCCACCCGGTGGGTCTTCTCCACCTGACCGGTCGCCTTCTGGAAGCGCAGGTTGAACTGCTCCTTCTTCAGGTTGACGAGGTGGTCGGTCAGCTGATCGGGGGTCATGCCCCGGACGTCTTCGATCTTCATCACGCGTGCTCCGGCGCGGCGGCGTCGATGCGGGTGACGATGCGGGTCTTCACCGGAAGCTTCGCCGCGCCGAGGCGCAGGGCTTCGCGGGCGACATCGTCCGGCACGCCGTCGATTTCGAACATGATCCGGCCCGGGTGGACGCGGGCGGCCCAGTACTCGACGGCGCCCTTGCCCTTGCCCATCCGCACCTCGGCCGGCTTGTCGGTCACCGGCACGTCCGGGAAGATGCGGATCCACACCCGCCCCTGACGCTTCATCTGGCGCGTGATCGCCCGACGCGCGGCTTCGATCTGGCGGGCGGTGACCCGCTCAGGCTCGACGGACTTGAGGCCGTAGGAGCCGAAGTTCAGCGTGAAGCCGCCCTTCGCCGTTCCGTGGATCTTGCCCTTGAACTGCTTGCGGTACTTGGTCTTCTTCGGAGACAGCATGACTTCAGATCCCTAGGCGTTCGCCTGATCGCGCCGGTCGCGGCGCGGACCGCGATCGCGGTCGCGGTCACGGCCGCCGCCCTCACCCGCCGGGCCGCTTTCGCCGGCCAGGCGCTTGTCCAGCGCCATCGGGTCGTGCTCGAGCACCTCGCCCTTGAACACCCACACCTTCACGCCGATCACGCCGTAGGTGGTCTTGGCCTCGGTGAAGCCGTAGTCCACGTCGGCGCGCAGGGTGTGCAGCGGCACGCGGCCTTCGCGGTACCACTCCATGCGGGCGATTTCCGCGCCGCCCAGGCGGCCGGAGACGTTGATGCGGACGCCCTTGGCGCCCAGGCGCATGGCCGACTGCATCGACCGCTTCATCGCGCGGCGGAAGGCCACCCGGCGCTCGAGCTGCTGGGCGATGTTCTCGGCCCCCAGCTGGGCGTCGGTCTCGGGCTTGCGGATCTCGATGATGTTCAGGTGAACCTCACCGTCGGTCATCGCCGCGACGTCCTTGCGCAGCTTGTCGATGTCCGCGCCCTTCTTGCCGATGATCACGCCGGGGCGCGCGGCATAGATGGTGATGCGGCACTTCTTGTGCGGGCGCTCGATGACGATCCGCGACACGCCGGCCTGGTACAGGCGCTTCTTCAGCGCGCGGCGGACCTTGATGTCCTCGTGCAGCAGCCGGCCGTAGTCGGCGCCGTCGGCGAACCAACGCGAGTCCCAGGTGCGGTTGATACCGAGACGCAGCCCGATCGGATTGACTTTTTGACCCATCAGGCGGCCTCACCCAGCTCGCGGACCACGATGGTGATCTCGCTGAACGGCTTTTCGATGCGGGAGGCGCGGCCGCGCGCACGGGCGGCGAAGCGCTTCATCACCAGGTTCTTGCCCACGAAGGCCTCGGCGACGACCAGGGAGTCGATGTCGAGGTTGTGGTTGTTCTCGGCGTTGGAGATCGCCGAATAGAGCGCCTTGCGCACATCCTTGGCGATGCGCTTGGGGCTGAACTCCAGTTCGTTGAGGGCGCGCTGCACCTTCAGGCCCCGGATCGACTGGGCGACCAGGTTGAGCTTGCGCGGGCTGGTGCGCAGGGTGCGCACCTTGCACATCGCTTCGATGCCCTTCAGCCGACGAGCCTTGACTTGCTTCGACATGGCTTACTTCCTCTTGGCCTTCTTGTCGGCCGCGTGGCCCGGGAAGAAGCGGGTGGGCGCGAACTCGCCCAGCTTCATGCCGACCATGTCTTCCGAGATCAGCACGGGGACGTGCTTCTGACCGTTGTGCACGCCGAACGTGAGGCCCACGAACTGCGGCATGATGGTGGAGCGGCGCGACCAGGTCTTGATCACGTCCTTGCGGCCGGAACCCTGCAGGGTCTCGGCCTTCTTGAGCAGGTATCCGTCGACAAACGGACCTTTCCAGACAGAGCGGGTCATGCCTTAGCGAGCCTTCCTGGCGTGACGCGAGCGGATGATGAACTTGTCCGTCGCCTTGTTCGTACGGGTCTTGTGGCCCTTGGTCGGCTTGCCCCAGGGGGTCACCGGGTGGCGGCCGCCCGACGTCTTGCCTTCGCCCCCGCCGTGCGGGTGGTCGACCGGGTTCATGGCCACGCCGCGGACGTGCGGCCGGCGGCCCTTGTGGCGGACCCGGCCGGCCTTGCCCATGACCTCGTTCATGTGGTCCGGGTTGGAGACCGCGCCGACCGTGGCCATGCAGCCGTCCGGCACCATGCGCAGCTCGCCCGAGTTCAGGCGGATCTGGGCGTAGCCGGCGTC
>JAQGIJ010000416.1 GCA_028291285.1 Phenylobacterium sp.
TCGGCGAAGCTTGGCAGTTGGCGTGTCCAGAGCCGTGAGAAAGCCGGGCGATATGTCTGTCGAATTACTTAGCGATTGTTTGGGACGACATGCCTGCCGCCGCCGCGGCGGCTGTGGTTGGTGAAGCCCGTCCCGGGCGCGGCGCGCCGTCTCCTTGCTCAGGCGTAGCGCGAAAATTCGCCTCTCGCGGGTGTGACCAATGGCGCTGCGGCCTTGTGCTTGACCGCGCGACCGACGCGCCGCCAAGTGCCCGCTCCAGGTCGGAGGAAAGGATGCGCCTACAGGCAAGGCTCCAGCGGGAGTGGCGTTTTCTGCGTGGGCTGAACCGGACGCTCGGGCGGGTGAAGTCGATCGCCCCCGACTCCGACAATCTGATTTGCGACGACCTCGAGGCAGCGGTCGCCAAGTGGCGCGAGCGCCCGGCGATCAGCTTCGAGGGCCGGACGCTGACCTATGGCGAGCTCGACGCCATGGCGAACCGATTCGCTCACTGGGGGAAAAGCCTGAACCTTCGGCGCGGCCAGACGGTGGCGCTGTTCATGCCCAACCGGCTCGAATACTTCGCCGTCTGGTACGGGCTGTCGAAGATCGGCGTGGTCACGGCGCTGATCAACAACCAGCTCGCCGGCCTGCCGCTGGCCCACTGCCTCAACATCTCCGGCGCCAGCCACGTGATCGTCGACGTCGACACCGCCCAGGTGTTCGACGCCGCCCGGCCGCTGCTGGAAAAGCCCCTGCAGCAGTGGATGCTGGGCCCGGCCCATGGCGAGCAGCGCGATCTGGCCCAGGCGTTGAAGAGCTGCAGCCAGCTCTCGCCCGACCGCCGCACGCGGGAGGACATGGCGGCCCGCGACACCGCCCTGCTGATCTTCACCTCCGGCACCACCGGCATGCCCAAGGCGGCGCGGATCACGCATCAGCGCGCCCAGCTCTACATGCGCGGCTTCGCCGGGGCGACGGACGCCCGCGAAAGCGACCGCATCTATGTGGCGCTGCCGCTCTATCACGCCACCGGCGGGCTCTGCGCGCTGGGCGCGGCGCTGCTGAACGGCGGCTCGGTGGTGCTCAAGCGCCGCTTCTCGGCCAGCCATTTCTGGCAGGAGGTGGCTGCCGAGGGCTGCACCATGTTCGTCTACATCGGCGAGCTCTGCCGCTATCTGGTGAACCAGCCGCCGTCCGACGCCGAGACCCGCCACAAGCTGCGGCTCGCCTTCGGCAACGGCCTGCGGCCGGACATCTGGCCAGTGTTGAAGCAGCGCTTCCGCATTCCCCAGATCCTGGAGTTCTACGGCTCGACCGAAGGCAACGTCAGCATGTTCAACTTCGACGGCCGCGAAGGCGCCGTCGGCCGCGCGCCCAGGTGGCTGCGCAGCAAGTTCAACGTGCGGATCATCCAGTTCGACGTGGAGGCCGAGAAGCCGGTCCGAGGGAGCAACGGCTTCTGCGTCGAGTGCGGGCCGGGCCAGGTGGGCGAATGCATCGGCCGCATCGGCGCCGACGCGCGCGGCGCCTACACCGGCTATGTCGACAAGGCCGCCTCCGAGAAGAAGGTGCTGCACGACGTCTTCGAGAAGGGCGACGCCTGGTTCGCCACCGGCGACCTGATGCGCACCGACGCCGACGGCTACCTCTATTTCGTCGACCGGGTCGGCGACACCTTCCGCTGGAAGGGCGAGAACGTCTCCACCAACGAGGTGGCCGAGCGGCTGCAGGCCGCGCCCGGCGTCAAGCAGGCCAATGTCTTCGGCGTGGCGGTGGACGGCGCCGAGGGCCGCGCGGGCATGGCCGCCCTGGTGGTCGACCCCGCGTTCGACATAAAGACCTTCGCCGCCCACGTGGCCCACGAGCTGCCGGTCTATGCCCAGCCGCTGTTCGTGCGCATACTGCCCTCGATCGAGACCACCGGCACCTTCAAGGTGCGCAAGATGGACCTGGTGGCGGACGGCTACGATCCGGGCAAGGTGAAGGGGCCGCTGTTCTTCCACGATCCCAAGCGCGGCTATGTGAAGGTCACCAAGGGCGTCTACGAGAAGATCGCCACCGGCCTGGTGAAGGTCTGAAGACGGCGCTCAGCCGCCGAAGAAGTTGAGCTCCAGCAGGACGCCGTTGGGGTCGTGGGTGAAGATCTGGGTCAGGCCCATGGAGGCGATCTCGTTCATCGAGAACTCGGCCCCCCGCGCCTTCAGCCGCTCGACCATCTCGGCGCTGCCGGAGCAGTTGAGCGCCACGTGATGGATAGGGCCGGTCGGTCCCGGCGGGCACTCGCGCTGGAAGGCCTGCCGCGCGCCCTGGGCATTGAGGTGGATGATCGGCCGATCCTGATGGTCGTAGACCCACTGCACCTGCTCGGGCGCCGTCGGCGCCGGCCCGTTCCGCACGTCGAGCTCGAGCAACTCCGCATAGAAGCGGGCCGAACCGGGCATGTCTTCGGTGAAGATGTTGACGTGGTCCAGCGCGTTGACCCGCATGGCCCGCCTCCTGATTGGACGACCAGAGTATCGAACGCCACGGGGTTCCGGCAAGAGCACGGCCGCTCACGGCCGAGCCGCCAGGCCGCAGCGGCGACGGGCGCTACGGCCGCAGCCGCATGGCGATCCGGCAGACGAGGCCTTCGGCGGCGAACTCCAGCCGGCTGGCGCCTGCCCCGCCCAGGCTGCGCTCGATCAGGCGCGAGCCGAAGCCGCGGCGGGTGGGCGGGGCGACGCTGGGGCCATCCCGCTCCTGCCAGAGGAGATCGAGCGTCCGCGCCTCGCCCTCGCTGGAGAGCGACCAGGAGACGGCCAGCCAGCCGCCCGGCTGCGACAGCGCCCCGTGCTTCGCCGCGTTGGTGGCGAGCTCGTGGAAGATCAGGCCGAGCGTCAGCGCCTCGGCGGGGGCGAGGTCCAGCTCGGGCCCGGCCAGGCGGTAGCGCTCGCCGCCGTAGGGCTTGAGCTCCCCCCGCAGCACGTCGGTGAGCGCGGCGCTGCGCCAGCTGGTGGCGGTGAGCAGGTCGTGGGTGGCCGAGAGCGCCATCAGGCGGGCCTCGAAATCCTGCTTGAACACCGCCGGGTCGGAGGTGGCGCTGAGCGTCTGGGCGGCGATCGCCTGGACGGTGGCGAGCGTGTTCTTCACCCGATGGTTCAGCTCGTCGAGGAGCAGCTTCTGCTGCTGCTCGCCCATCACCCGGTCGGTGACGTCGCTGCCTTCCACGAAGATGCCCCAGGCCTGGCCGGAGGCGCCGACGATCGGCTGGTAGATGAAGTCGAGGAAGCGCTCCTCGAGCGGCCCATCGGGGGTGCGCTGCAGGAGCACGCTGGTCGCCTTGCCGATGAACGGCTCGCGATCGCGCATGACCCGTTGCAGGATCTCGGGGAAGCCCTGCTGGATCACCTCGGGCAGCGCCTCGCGCACCGGCCGGCCGATCACCGGGCGGTGGCCGATCAGCTGCTGGTAGGCGGTGTTGACCAGGGCGAAGGTGAGCTCCGGCCCGCTGAGCACCGCCATGAAGCCGGGCGCCTGCATGAAGAGGTCGCGCAGGCCCTGGGTCTCCTTCGCCAGCGCCTCGTTGATCGCCTCCACCTCGCGCACACGCTGCAGCACATCGCTCTCGCCCGGCTGCGGCTCGGCGCCGGGGCCGAACGCCATCTGCCGCAGGCGCTGCAGTTCGGTCACATCGACGGTGTTCTGGACGATGAAGCGCGGGCGGCCCTCGCCGTCGAGCAGGGGCGTGTGCACCGCCGACCAGTAGCGCAGCTCGAACCCGCCGCCGCGGCTGATCGGCAGCGGGATGGGGTAGGGGATCAGCGGCAGGCTGTGCGGCTGGCCGGTCTGAAGCACGCGGGCGAAGGATTCCCGCAGGCGCTCGCCGCCATGCCCGTTGTTGGGGAAGAGGTCGAACAGGTGATGGCCGATCAGCTGCTCGCGGCGGTGCTCGGTGACCTCGCAATAGGCGGCGTTCGCCTCGACGAAATTGAGCTCGGCGTCCAGCACCATGTACGGGCTGGGCAGCGTGCGGAAGAGCGCCGCGAAGTCGGGGCTGGCCTTCGCCGTCACCGCCGCGGCGGCGTCATCCATGACCTTGCATCTAAAACGAAGCCCCCCGGGAAAAAGGCTCAACGCATCACGGCTAAGCGAGGTTGCGACCGCGAGGCCGCTGCCCGCGCGCCCCAGGAAGCCTATATGTGGCGCCATGCTCGAAACGCCAGCCGCGCCGCTCAAGGGCGCCGCCCTGATCAAGGACGAAGTCAAGCGCCTCCCCGACCGGCCGGGCGTCTACCGCATGCTGGGCGAGGG
>JAQGIJ010000452.1 GCA_028291285.1 Phenylobacterium sp.
CGGGCCTCGTGCGGCTGGAAGTGATGCACGACCGCGCCGGGTTCTCGCCGGGCGTAATCGACGGAAAGCCGGGCGGCAACCTGCGCGGCGCGCTCGGCGCCTATGCGGCCGCCCGCAACCTGCCGCCCGGCCCGGATCTCCAGAAGGCGGTTTTCGAGGCGCTGGCGGCGCAGGACCCCGCCTCCATCGTGCAGGCCTATCAGATCTCGCCCGCGGACCTGGCCGGGCCGTTCATCGGCCAGCCGCCGAAGGACTATGCCCTGCTGGCACAGCTGCCGGCGCTCGGCTACGCCGATCCGCAGCAGGCGCTCGCCGAGAAGTTCCACATGGACCGCGCCCTGCTCGCCGCGCTCAACCCGGGCGTGGAATTCACGACGCCCGGCGTGACCATCCTGGTGGCGGCGCCGCGGCCCGGGCCGCGTCACTTCAGCGCCGCCCGCGTGGAGGTGGAGAAGGACGCCAACGCACTTCGCGTCTATGGCCCCGCCGGGGACCTCGTCGCCTACTACCCAGCCTCGGTGGGCAGCGCCGAGCGGCCCGCGCCCTCCGGCGTCTTCGCGGTCAAGGCGGTGGCGCCGCGTCCTGCCTATTACTATGACCCCAAGCGCCTGACGTTCGCTCCCGAGGGCGCCACGGGGAAGCTGAAGATCGCGCCCGGACCCAACAATCCGGTCGGGTCCACCTGGATCTCGCTCACCGCCGAAACCTACGGCATCCACGGCTCGCCCGATCCGACCCTGATCGGCAAGCATCAGTCGCATGGCTGCGTGCGGCTGACCAACTGGGACGCGGCGGAGCTCGGCCAGGCCGTGAAGAAGGGGGTGGAGGTGGACTTCGTCGGCCAGGAGCGGTCCCAGGCGGCCCGGCCGCAGGGCCGCGGCTAGCGATCGCCGTCACCCCCGCTTCGGAACCTGCTCCCGCACCGGCGTGAACTTCGGCCGCGCGATCCCCGCCGGCAGCTGCGCCCCGCCGTCGATCACCACCACCTGGCCGGTGACATAGCTGGCGAAGGGCGAGCAGAGGTAGGTGGCCAGCCAGCCCGCCTCGCGCAGCTCGCCCGGGCGGCCCACCGGGATGGTCTCGCCGATCTCCTGGCCGAAGTGGATGCGGCCGGCCTTCACCGCGGGCGGGTCGTCGTCGTGCGGGAAGACGCCGGGGCAGAGCGCGTTCACGCGGATCCCGTCTCGCGCCCATTCGACCGCGAGGGATTTCGTCATGTTGACCATGCCGGCCTTGGCGGCGCCGCTCGCCACGACGCCGGGGCCGCCCTGGAGCCCCGGTCCGGAGACGATGTTGAGGATGGCGCCGGGCCGCCCCGCGGCGATCGCGCGGCGGGCGAAGGCCTGCGAGCAGAAGAAGGCGCCCTTCAGCACGCGGTCGACGATGGTGTCCCAGCCGCGCTCGCTGATGTCCTCGGCCGGCGCGAAGAAGTTGGCCGCGGCGTTGTTGATCAGGATGTCCACCGGCCCGGCCTCGTCGAACGCCGCCTCGATGGAGGCGACGCTGAAGAGATCGAGCGGCGCGCCCGCGGCCTGGCCGCCGTCGGCGAGGATCCTGGCGACGCCGGCGTCGCGGTTCTCGGCCGAGCGGCTGGCGACGATCACCATCGCGCCGAGGCGGGCGAACTCCAGGGAGAGGCCGAGCCCGAACCCCGTCCCGCCGCCGGTGATCATCACCGATGCGCCGCGCAAGGACCCGGGGGGCAGCATCGCGGCGCCGGGCTCCGGCATCATCGGCAGCGGCATGTCGCGTCCCCCATTCCCGAGCTTGATTTTCAGGGCCCGATCGCAGCCTCTCGGGTCGGCTGCGTCAAGCGCGCGACTCAGCCCTTCTGTGCCTGAAGGAGACCGCCAGGGCCATGCCGCCGCAAAGCCTCGACGCCGCGGCCATCATCGCCGCCCTGAACCTTGCGCCGCACCCTGAGGGCGGCTGGTACAGGGAGACCTGGCGCGCCGCCGAGACCCTGCCCGGCGGCCGGGCGGTGGCGACCTCGATCCTGTTCCTGCTGGAGCCCGGCCAACGCTCGCACTGGCATCGGGTCGACGCGGGCGAGCTGTGGCTGTTCCAGGCCGGCGAGCCGCTCGAGCTCTCGATGGCGGAGGACTCCGGCCCCGCCTGGACGGTGGCGCTCGGCCCTGACCCGCTGGCGGGCCAGCTCCCGCAGCAGCTCGTCCCGCCCGGCGCCTGGCAGTCCGCCCAGGCCTCCGACGCCGGCTGGACCCTCGTCGGCTGCGTCGTCGCGCCGGGCTTCGAGTTCAAAGGATTCGAGCTGGCGGCGCCGGACTGGCGGCCCTGAAGCCGCCGCCGGATCAATAGCTTGCGCCATCAGAGAGGGCGCGGGAGCTTGCATCGCGCTGCGATGAGCGGAATCCAGGCGCGGCCGCCCGCAATCCGTCTGCGCACCGGCGGGCGCCTTGTTTTGGCCGACATGTTTTCCACAACCCATTGCGGGGGCGGCAGGTCTGCGTCCATTAGGGTCGGTCGTGAGTGAGATAGAGCAAAGCTTGCCGCCGGGCTTCGGCGTGGTCGCGGCCCGCAGAGGGTTGCTCGCAGAATTGAAGATGGCCTTCGCCGGGCCGAAGACCCGGCGCCGGCCGCGCGTTCGGCCCGCGGCCCCGATCGCCGTCGTGCGCGAGCCTGTGGAGGTTGGCGGCCCGCCGCCCGAAGGTCCGGCGCCGGCGGCTTTGCGGTCCGTCCCCGCGCCGGCGCGGCTTCCGATGCCGACCCAGGACCTCGCGCGTCCTGCAGAAAGATCGCGCGGCCGGTTGAGGGAGGACACGGACGTCCCTCGCCACCGACTGGTCCTGATCGCCGGATCGTTGGCGATCGCGCTCTTCGAAGGGCTCGTGCTGGGGCGCGTGCTCGGCCGCGACGGCGTGCTCTCGCCGTGGGAGACGGTGACCCTCCTGCTCTCGGTCCTGCTCAGCGCCTGGCTCGGCTTCGGCTTCGTCAGCGCCACTGCGGGCTTTCTGGTCAGTTTCGCCGGAGCAGATCGGCGGCCGCGCGCGCAGGCGGTCGGGGCGGACACGCGCACGGCGATCCTGATCCCCACCTACAACGAGGACCCCGGCCTGATCTTCGCGGCCGCGCAGGCGATCGCCGAAGAAGTCGGCAAGGCCGGCCTGGCGCCGCGCTGCGACCTCTTCGTTCTCAGCGACACGCGCGATCCGCAGATCGCCAGCGCGGAGGCTGCGGCCCTCCTGCGCACCCGCGCCAGGCTAGGTGAGGGCGCGGCGATCTACTACCGCCGCCGGGCGCAGAACACCGACCGCAAGGCCGGCAACCTCGGCGAATGGGTCGAGACCCAGGGGGGCGACTACGACTACATGCTCGTCCTCGACGCGGACAGCCTGATGTCGGGCGACAGCATCGCCGAGCTGGTCGCGCAGATGGACGCCGAGCCGACGCTGGGGCTGCTGCAGACCGTCCCCACCATCGTCAACGCGGCCACCCCCTTCGCCCGCCTGCAGCAGTTCGCCAACCGGCTCTACGGACCGGTGTTCGCCCGTGGCCTGCAGTGGTGGTCCGGGTCGGCGGGCAACTACCTGGGGCACAACGCCATCCTCCGGGTGGCGGCCTTCGCAGCCTGCGCCCGCCTGCCGCACCTGCCGGGCAAGCGTCCGTTCGGCGGACACATCATGAGCCACGACTTCGTGGAGGCCGCGCTGCTGCGGCGAGCCGGCTGGGGGGTGCGGATGATCGCCACCCTGCCCGGCAGCTATGAGGAGAGCCCGCCGACGCTGCTCGACACCGCCGCGCGCGACCGCCGCTGGTGCCAGGGAAACCTCCAGCACGTGCGGGTCCTGGCCACGGCCGGTCTGCACTGGGTCAGCCGGCTGCACCTGCTCTGCGGGATCTTCGCCTACGTCACGCCGCTGCTCTGGCTGGCCCTGCTGGTCAGCGGGGCGGTCGTCTGGCCCGAGCAGCATATCGCGATGGGCTCGCGCGACTATGCGGCGATCACCGGGCTGTTCGCCATGGCGCTCGCCTTGCTCGCGGCGCCGAAGATCATGGCGCTGCTGCTGGCGCTGGGCGACGCCGAGCTGCGCCGCGGCTTCGGCGGCGCGCGACGGCTCGTCCTGGGCGTCGTAGTCGAGAGCGTCGCCTCCATGCTCACCACTCCGGTGATGATGGTGATGCAGAGCGTGGCGGTGATCGACGTGCTGGCGGGCCGCGACAGCGGTTGGTCGGCGCAGCATCGCGAAGGCGTCGAGCTCAGCCGGCGCGAGGCCTGGCGGGCGCACGGCGGCCACGTGCTGTTGGGCGCGCTAGGGGCGGTCGGGGCCTTCTTCCTGAGCCGGAGCTTCTTCGTCTGGAC
>JAQGIJ010000458.1 GCA_028291285.1 Phenylobacterium sp.
CCCTGGCGCTTGAGCAGTTTGCGCAGCAACTTCAGCGCCGCGGGCTTGTTGCGGCGGCGCTGGACCAGCATGTCGAGGACCTCGCCCTCGTCATCGACGGCGCGCCAGAGCCACATTCGCCGGCCGCCGATCGTCACCACCATCTCGTCCAAGTGCCAGCGGCCGCGCGGCGGCGAGCGGCGCCTTCGCAGATTCGCCGCGATCACCGGTGCGAACTTCAAGGTCCAGCAGCGGATCGTCTCGTAGCTGACCTCGATCCCCCGCTGCGCCAGCAGCTCCTCCACATCACGGAAGCTCAAGGTGAAACGAAAATACAGCCAAACGGCGTAGCGGATCACCTCCGGCGGGAACCGGTGACGTTTGTAGGAGATCGGTCTCACCCGCCCTGCCCTCCACCGGCTCGTTAGCCGCAAGTGGAGACCTTTTATCGTTCGCCTGACAGCACCCAGCGGATCGTAGTCGAGCGACAGCGACCCGCCGGACCTCCCTTGTCAGACGTGGGCCTTGGCCTCGTTGTAGTCCCAGTTCTCGACGCCGGGATCGGCCCCGATCCGCTTGCCCGGCGTGAAGGTCGCCGGCAGCGTCTGCCAGCCGGTGACGATGCCGCAGTTGTCGAACTGCTTGGCCGCGGCGACATCGATCTCGATGTCCGGCATCCGCCGCAGCACGGTGTTGAAGATGATCTCGAATTCCACCCGCGCATAGTGCTGGCCAAGGCAGCGATGGTTGCCGAAGCCGAAACCGACCTGCATCTTCGGTTTGCGCTCCAGCTTGATGTCGAGCGGATCGGGGTACTCGCGGGGATCCCGGTTGGCGGCGGGCCAGCAAAGCATCACCACGTCGCCCCGGCGCATCTGCTGCCCGCCAAGCTCGGTGTCGCGCATCACGGTGCGGCAGAGACCCTGGGTGGGCGTGCCGATCCGCATGAACTCGTCGAAGGCGTCGCGCGTGTCCTCCGGGTGCTCCTGCAGGCGTTTGCGCAGGCTGGGGAAGCGGGTCAGGTTCACGAAGGTGGTGCCGATCAGCGCCGAGGTGGTGTCGATCCCGGCGCCGATGATCAGCCCGCCGAGCGCGGCGATGTCCTCGTCCGAGAGGTCCGCCCCCTTGTCACGGGCGTTGAGCACCGTGCTGATCACGTCGCCTCGACGGTCCGTCTTGCGCGCCGCGACCGCATCGGCGAGCCGCTTGGGCTGGCCGGCCCGCTCGCCGCGGGCGAGCACCTCCTCCCACCTGGGGTCGTCGGCGGAGAGGTGCGAGGTGGTGTGGGACAGCCAAGCGACGTCGGCGTAGTTGTCGGTGGGCAGCCCGACCAGCTCGAGGCTGAAGATCGCCGGCACGATGTTGAAGATATCGGTGGCCAAGTCCACGCGGCCGCTCTCGATGCGCCGATCGATGCAGGCGTCGATCAGCCGCTGGATCCGCTCGCGCCATTTCTCCGCCGCCTGCAGCGAGAACAGCGGCGCGACCGCGGCTCGGGCCACGCCCCACTCCGGCGGGTCCTCCTGCAGCATGATGCCGGCGCTGCTGTTCGCCGCGCTCTGGCGCGCCTGGCGGCTCGTGCGCGGCGGCACGAACAGGCCGTTCAGCTCGATGTCCTCCACCGGGCAGCCGCGCGAGAAGTCCGCGCGCGAGGAGAAGGTCTCCCAGTTGCGGGCCGCCTGCGTCAGTTCCGGATAGCCGATCACCACCCAGAAGCCGCCGTAGTGCGGCGACCAGAACACCGGCCCCACGTCGCGCCGGATGGTCTCGAACCAGTCGTAGCGGTCGGTCACATAGCTTGGGGCATTATGGTCGAAATAGTCGACGACGGGCGCCCCCATGGGGCACTGGCTGCGGCTCATCGATTCCTCCTGGACGGCTTTCTTCTTGTGGGAGCGCGTCGCCTTGCGCGGCATTTAGGGCGTGATTTCTGCAGCTCGCATCGCCGCCGATCCGCCGGCGAGCCGCCGCGCCGCAGGCTGAGGCCACCTCCGCCACCGCTCAGGCGCCCGGCGCGACGCGGGTGGGGATGGTCTCGCGCGAGCGGATCTCCTGCACCTCGAAGACATTGCCGAACGGATCGAGCGCATAGACCGTGCAGACGTTGGCGCTCTCCAGCGGTTCGGAGAGGAAGCGCACGCCGGCCGCCTTCAGGCGCTGATACTCGGCCTGCGCGTCGTCCACGTCGAAGCAGATGTGCGTATAGCCGAAGTGATTGAGCTCGCCTTCCGGCCGCACGGTGCGCGGTTGCGGACTACCGAACTCGTAGAACTCCAGGATCAGGTTGCCGGCGTCGAGGAAGATCATCCGGCCGCGGCCGCCGCGCAGCGCCATCAGCCGGTCCATGGCCGGCGAATCCGCCCAGTCCAGCTCGAAGACCTCGGGAAACCCCAGCAGATCGCCGTAGAAGCGCCGCGCCTCATCTAGGCTCGGCACCGAGATCGCCAGGTGGTGAGCGCCGTTGATGCGCATCGATCTGCCTCCCGCAGACGTGGGCTTGGCGGCCACTGTCGCCCGCGGCGTCTCCGCAATCAATTAGATATACGAGTTTCGGTCGCTCGCCGCACAAGGCCCCTATGCGAAGAAATCACGCGCGACAGGGGAGCTTCGACGCGGATACGCCGGTTCCGCAGTGTGAGAACTCGACGATCCGTTAGATGAATGATAGACCATGCGCTCGGTCAGGCGACGGAACTTCGAGTCCGCGCCATGGGAGGGCGACGTGGGCGGCACTGGGGAGCACGAGCGCTTGAGCCTCGCTCTCACGCCTGGGCCGCGAACGCCTCGCCGAGCGACAGCGCAAAAACAAACATTGGGGAGAACTTGGGATGACCCAAGGGGCAAGCAGGCTGGTCCTGCTGATGACGTCGGCCGCACTGAGCGCGATGGCGACCGCCGCGCCGGCGCAGACCGCGGGCAACGCCGCGGGACCGAGGTTGGAGGAGATCGTCGTCACCGCCCGTCGGGCGGCCGAGAATCTGCAGGAGGTGCCAATCTCGGTCACGGCGCTCTCCGGCCAGGCGCTTGAACGCAAGTCCGTAACCACCGTCGGCGAACTCGCGACCTTCACCCCCAATGCACGGATCCGGGCGCACCCGTCGGATCCGACGACGATCGTGCTGTCGTTCCGCGGCCAGGTGCAGAATGACGTCCTGCCGACGCTGGATCCTTCGGTCGGCGTCTACGTCGACGGCGTCTACTGGGCCCGGGCGTTCGGCGCCAATGCAAGCCTGATCGACATCGAGCGGGTGGAGGTGCTGAAGGGCCCTCAAGGTACGCTGTTTGGCCGCAACACCACGGGCGGCGCCCTCAACATGAAGACCAACGATCCGAATTTCGAAGCTTTCTCGGGCAACGTCTCGGGTCGGGTCGGCAACCACGACCTGCGCGAAGGCAGCGGGGTGGTGAACATGCCGCTCAACGACAAGGTCGCGTTGCGCCTGGCGGCCGATTACACCGACTTTGGCGGCTACGGTCACGAGCTGGTCACCGGCGCCGACCTCAACGACTATAAGAGCTGGATGCTTCGCGCCAAGCTGCTGTTCAAGCCCACCGACAACACCAGGCTCTTGCTGAGCGCCGAGCAATACCAGTTCCACGGCGCCGGCGCTTCGCCGAAGCTGATCTTCTTCGCGCCCGGCTCGGCCGCGACCTTCGAGGTGGCGGCCGAAAGCAAGGGCACGGATTCTCTGTCCAAGTATCTCTACAATGGCCAGGGCAGCCCTTACGATGTCGCCGACGGTTTCAAGCCCTACGATCGGGTCAACACCGGCACCTATTCCGCCACCGGAAGTGTCGACAGCAGCGTCGGGACGATCAACGCCATCGTTGGTTACCGCCGCTACAAGACCCGGCGCAACGAGGATCTCGACGGAACGCCGTACAAGATCCTGACGCCCGATCAGATGAGCGAGGGCCATCAGTTCAGCCAGGAGCTGCAGCTGACCGGCCACGCCATGAGCAACAAGCTGGACTACGCCGCGGGCGTGTTCCACTTCGACGAGAACATCCCTGAGGACGTCGAGGCGAGCTATGCCCTGCAGGCGATCAATCCCGGCGCGCCGGCCGTTTCGGAAGGCTCCATCCGCAACAGGTCCATTGCGGCCTATACGCAGGAGAACTTCCATTTTACCGACCAGTTCTCGGTCACAGCGGGGGTGCGCTACTCCGTCGACAAGCGGGAACTGAGGTCCCGCAACAAGATCGGGCCGACCTTCGCATGCAACGTTCCGGTCGGCCTGCGGACCAGCCCGACGGTCTGCGAGAGCGACCAGAAGCACACCTGGCACGGCTGGTCCTACACGCTGTCGGGCAACTATCAGCCGACCCAGGACACGTTGATCTATGTGAAGACCTCCAAGGGCTTCCGCAGCGGCGGGTTCCAGCTGCGTGGCGGGGCCACGGTGACCGACTTCTCGCCCTTCGATCCCGAGACCGTGACCGACTACGAGGCCGGCCTGAAATCGGAGTTCCTGGACCACCGGGTCCGCTTCAACACGGCGGCCTTCTATAGCGATTACCAGAACATCCAGCGCACCGGGATCGTGCCGCGGGTCGGCGGCGGTCTCAGCACCATCGTCACCAACGCCGCCAGGGGGGTGGTGAAGGGCCTCGAGGCGGAGGTCACCGCCCTGCCCGTCGAGCGGCTCGAGCTCAGCGGTTCGATCGGCATCACGCGGCCGCATTACAAGCGCTTCGTCGACGCCAGCGGCGACCGCTCAAACGAGCAGTTCGAAAGCGTTGCGAAGTTCACGGCGGCGGCCAGCGCGCAGTACACCGTGCCGGTCAGCCTCGGGGACCTGCAGCTGCAAGCGGACTACGCGTGGACCGGCCCGATGGTGTGGGGCAAGAACCTCGCCCCGCCCGCATCGGTGAGCAAGGGATACAGTCTGGTCAACGCCCGCGCCGCGCTGAAGCTCGCCAAGCCCAACGTCGAGCTCGCCATCTTCGCCAAGAACGTCTTCGACACGCGCTACAAGTATTTCGCGCTGGACCTGTTCGGCCCGGGGCTTGGCGTGATCGTCGGCTACTACGGCGCCCCGCGCGAGGTGGGGGTTCAGGCGACCTACAACTTCTAGGCCGGCGCGGTCGAGCTAGTCCAAGCGCCAGGGCACGTCGATCTGGCGCCGTTCCAGGACGTCGAGCCGATCGGTGTCCCGCGGCGGTGAGAGCCAGTAGGGCACCCAGGTCTCCATGTGCCGGCGCCAATGGGCGTCGGCCGCGTCGCCGTCCCCGCGCTCGATCAGCTCGGCCAGCCGCTCGTGCGACTGCAGCGCCTCGCGTTGCTGCGCGATCCGGTTGTCGCGCGGGGCGGCCCGCTCGGCCTTGAACTCGAGGAGCGCGAAGTGGGTCAGCACGATCTGCTGGAGCGCCCGTCCAAGCAGCGCCAGGGCGTGGTTGCCCGAGACCTCCACCAGGCGGATATGGAACTCAGACATGTTGCGGGCCATCGCCGGCACGGCCCCGCCGAGCGTCTCGTACTCGGCTATGATCTGCTTGCGCAGCGCGAGCGCGGCGGCCTTCGGGTTGGTCAGCGCCGCCATGCGCGCCGCCGGCGGTTCGATCGTGGCGCGGGCGATGAACACGTCTTTCAGCGGCGTGTGGCTGGCCTGCAGCGTCTGGCCGATCGCGCGCGCAGCGAGCTCAGGCGTGAAGTCCTTCACGCGCGCGCCACCCCTTGGGCCGCGAGACACCTCGATCAGGTTTTCGCCCTCGAGGATGCGGATCGCTTCCCGCAGGGTCGGGCGCGAGACCCGGAAGATCTCGGTCAACCGCGCTTCGGGCGGCAGGCTGTCGTTGTTGGTCAGTTCCCCGCGAACGATGGCGTTTCGAATCTCGTCGGCGACCCGCTCGGCAGCGCGCCTCTCCTTGCCAGTCTCCATCGTTTGACTTCAGCTCTCCGCCCGAACTCGGTGCGGGTGGCTTATATTCGCCTCCCGCAGATCGGGACAGGCCGCGCTTGGACCGCCCCGCATGCTCGGCGGTTGCCCCCCGCGCGCTCGCAATCAGTTAGATAAACCCACCCCGCTATGGCCTCTACATTGCCTTTCTGACCCGGCCTACATCGCCGAGGGCCTGCTCGACCACCTGCTCGAGCTCGCCTGACCCGCACCGTCCTTCGTCGCCGGGGCTATTCGCGAAGTTTGTAGAAGGCCGTGAACATCGAGCCGAGGTCGAGCGCCGGCGAGAGCGGCGTGCGGCCGGCATGGCCTGCCGCCAAGGCCGACTGCACGGCCGCCAGGTCGTCGGTCTCGATCTCGTAATAATGCATGTAGCGGTTGGGCTTCTTGGGATTGGCCGCGTCTTCGGCGGCGTGCTCGAAGCGTTGCGCGCGCTTGAAGCCCTGGGTCTGCAGCACCTCGGGGATGTGGTGTTCGTCGAGCCAGCTGTTCAGCTCGTCATCCTGTCCCTCCACAGGATTGACCATGATCAGGAACAGGTATTTTGCCATCGGCAAATCTCCTTCTCAGACGCGCCTGCGGGTGCGGCGCTGTACGCACGGATCTGGCTTTCCGGCTTTAGACCGCCGGCTCGGCGTCGCCGGTCACGGCATCGAGGTAACGCGCCTTGAGCGTATGCTTCTGGATCTTGTTGCTGGGGGTGCGCGGAATGTCCTCGTAGGCGAGGAACCAGACCTGCTTGGGCGCCTTGAAGCTCGAAAGCTGGGCGCGCAGTCGCCGCTTCAGCTCAGCCTCGTCAAGGCTGGCCTTCGCGCGCAAGGCAACCGCCGCCACCACCTGCTCGCCGGCCCTGCTGTCGCTGACGCCGAAGACCGCGGCGTCGATCACCTCCGGCATCGCCAGGATCGCCCGCTCGACCTCCTCCGGCGAGACGTTGGCGCCGGACGTCTTGATCATTCCGCTGATCCGCGCGCCGTAGAAGAGGTAGCCGCCCTCGCCCAGCCGGCACTGGTCACCGGTCGGATAGTAGCCATCGCAATCGAACACCTCCGACCGCTCCTTCTTGTACATGCCGTCCATCGTCCAGGGCGTCCGCACATACAGCTCGCCAAACGCGCCGGGGGCGGCCGGCGCGCCGGTTTCCGGGTCGATGATCTTGTACTCCACGCCATCGAGCGCCGCCCCGACGGAGCCCTCGGCGCCTTGCGGCAGCTGGCCGCCGAGGTTGTCACCGCTGTGCGGCCCGAAGGTCTCGGTCATGCCCAGGGAATTGGGCACGCGCTCGCGCGGCTCACGGGTCAGAATCGGCCGCTGGTTGACGGTCAGTGGCTTCAGGTGCGCGAAGTCGGCCGCCAGGAAGCCAGGCGCCTCCCGCACCGAATGCAGGACCGATTCCGCGCCGCTGAGGTGCGTCGCCTGATGCTCTCGAACTGCTGAAAGCAGGGCCGCGGGCGTGTGCTCGTCGACGCTGATCACCGAGGCGCCATGCGCCATCGCACCGCCCAGGCACAGGAGACCGCCGATCCAGAAGAACGGAGCGGTGACGATCATCCGGTCGCCGCGGCGGACGTTCGCCGGGATGATCCCGTCGCCGTTCGCCATGTACAGGAACTTGCGCACGGCGCTCCCCTGGGTGTGGACAACGCCCTTTGGCGCGGCCGTGCTGCCAGAGGTGTAGATCATCAGCGCCAGGTCAGCGGGCGAGACCATGGCCTCGATGCGCTCCAGCAGCTGCGCCGCCGGGGGGTGCTCCCCACGGCCGGCCAGCTCGGCGAACGAGCCGCGAACCCAACCCCGACCGCTCTCGCCGGTCGTCCAGATGCTGCGCAGGAACGGGCACTCCTTGAGCGCCAGCGGACCTGCGCCCCGAGCCTCGGCTAGTTCCGGAAACGCCTCCTCCAGGCGTGCGAGGTAGTCGTGCCGCAGGTAACGCTCGGCCGTCAGCAGGATGGAGACATCGGCGTGCCGCAGCCCGTAGGCCAGCTCCGGCGCGCTGAAGAAGGTGCTGAGCGTCACCGCCAGGGCGCCAATGCGGTTGATTGCCAGCCACCCCACCACCCAGTCGAAGCCGTTGGGAGCCAACAGGCCGATCCGCGTCCCCTTCCCTGCGCCGTCGTTTACGAGGCCGCGAGCCAGAGCCGCGGATTGCTCGTCCAGGTCACGAAACGTCACGGTCGCGCCGTTCCAGCGAAGCGCGGGCATGTCGGCGTGCGCGTCGACGGCGGCCCGCCAGAAGGCAGGGAGGGTGTTCGTCGCCGGCCGCTGATAGCCGCTTCTCGCGAGAGCGTCACCTTCAGACACAGCCGACTCCAATTCCCTGCCGCGCGACAGCGGCCAAACCCGTTTTTATCGTCTAACTGTACGCGGCCAACTCGGCGGGATACAACATGCAACCGCCGGGCGACGCTGCGGACCACAAGCCGGAGCTGGCGCCTTGGCGTTAGCGCATTGGTTTTGCTTATTGAGTTCCGCCCGCTCCGACCCTGAAGGATCCACTCATGAGCGCGCAGTACGACATCGTCATCCGCGGCGGCGCGATCTACGACGGAACCGGTCGGGAGTCTTACAAAGGCGACGTCGGCATCATCGGCCAACGGATCGCGGCGATCGGCCAGATCGCCGAGCGCGGGCGGGAGGAGGTGGACGCGCGCGGCAAGATCGTCACCCCGGGCTTCGTCGACATCCATACCCACTACGACGGGCAGGCGACCTGGGAACAGCGCATGCAACCCTCGTCCTGGCACGGGGTGACCACGGTGATCGGCGGCAACTGCGGCGTCGGCTTTGCGCCCTGCCGGCCCGCCGAACGCGATCTGCTCGTCAAGTTGATGGAAGGCATCGAGGACGTCCCCGAGGCCGTGATGACCAAGGGGCTGCCCTGGACTTGGGAGAGCTTTCCCGAGTACCTCGATTATCTCGACGAGCGGCAATACGACGTCGATGTCGGGGTGCAGGTGCCCCACTCGCCGATCCGCGTCTACGTGATGGGCGAGCGCGGCGCCAACCGCGAGCCGGCCACCCCTGAAGATATCGCCAGGATGTCGCAACTGGTCGAGGAGGGCGTGCGGCAAGGCGCGTTCGGCGTCTCCACCTCACGGTTCATCATGCACCGCACGCGGGCCGGCGAGATCGCCCCGACCGTGGACGCCGCCGAGGCCGAGCTGGTGGGCCTCGCCCAGGGTCTGCGCCGAGCTGACGCGGGCGTGTTCCAGATCATCCCTGCGATCCCCGAACCGCCCGAGGGCGAGTACCGGCTGATGCAGCGGATCGTGCAAGCCTCGCACCGGCCGCTGTCGTTCACCCTGATGGCGTTTCATGCGCCGAGGGACGGATGGCGGGAATTCCTGCAGCTGCTTGAACAAGAACAGCCGGCGGAAGCACCGATCCGAGGCCAGGTCTATCCGCGCCCGGCAGGCGTGCTGTTCGGGCTGGACCTGTCCTTCCACCCGTTCCGGCTGAACCCGAGCTACCAGCCGCTGGCCAAGCTGCCGTTGGCCGAGCGCGTCGCG
Organism: Phenylobacterium sp.; assembly: GCA_028291285.1. The sequence goes on from JAQGIJ010000458.1 coordinate 9,389, forward strand.
GAGATGCGCAAGCCCAACGTCCGCGCCCGGTTGCTGGCCGAGGCGCCGGAGGACACCAACCCCTTCAACCTCAACCAGGTGCGGCTCGACAAGGCCTACTACCTGTTCGGGGACCCGCCGCAATACGAACCGACGCTGGAAACGGAACTCGGGCGGCAGGCCGAGCGTCGGGGCATGAGCAAGGCCGAGCTGATCTACGACATGCTGCTGGAGGACGAGGGCAAGGCGATCCTGTACTGCCCCTCGGCCAACTTCCCGGACAACAGCCTCGACGCGGCCGGGGAGCTGATGCGGCACCCCCACACGGTGATCGGTTTGGGCGACGGCGGCGCACATTACGGCATGATCTGCGACGCGAGCTATCCGACCTTCCTGCTGACCCACTGGGTCCGGGACGCCTCGCCGCAGCGCAAGATCGCCCTGCCCACCGCCATCAAGGCGCTCACCAGCGATCCCGCGGCGGCGATCGGTCTGACCGATCGCGGGACGCTCGCCGTGGGCCTTAGGGCCGATGTCAACGTGATCGATCTGGAACGACTTCGCCTGCACCGGCCGACGGCGGTCTATGACCTTCCCGCCAACGGGCGACGCCTGCGCCAGCAGGCGGACGGCTATACCGCCAGCCTGGTGGCCGGAACCATCACCTATCGTGACGGCGTGGCGACCGGAGCCTTGCCGGGCCGGCTGGTCAGGCGCGGGCAGACCGCCCTTTCAGCCGACAGCACCCAGCCGTTTGCGCGCAGCGGCGCGCACACGTCGAGTCTGCGCCACTAGCTCGGGCGCCGCGCCTGCGCGGCCGCGCGCCGACTAGTCCTTCAACAGCTCGATCAGCTCGAGAAGATTTTCATCCGGATCCGGGAAGAGCACGAACCTCTGCCGGCCGCCCATCGTGCGAATCTCGTGCGGGTCTTCGGGGATCACGACACCCTTTGCGCGGAACTCTGCGACCGTCGCGTCGATATCCTTCACCCGCATCGCGATCCGATGGACGCCCACCTGATGCGCCGGCTTGAACGGGCGCGCGCTCGGCGGCGGATCGACAAACTGCATCAACTCGATCTTCGTCGATTGCCGAGGATCATCGCCTAGGGAGAGCACCACCCCCTTCACCGTTCCGCCGCCGTGCTGGTTGAGCGGGCTCGAGTCTACGGGCTCGAGGTACTTGGCTTCATAGCGACTCAGCTCGAACATCACCTTCCAGCCCAACAGCTCATAGAAGGCGATGGATCGCTCGATGTCCGAGACATGAACATTGATATGGACAAGGTTTAGGATCGGCATCCGGGTCTGGACCTTATGGCTTGGCGCGGCATCGGCTTAGCGTCGGAGCGAATGCCTCGGCGCCGGTCGTTCCGCTCTATCCCGGATTGCCGGGAGGCCGCCATCGGTTCGCATTCCGCTTACACCTTCGGCGGTGGTAGCGGCGCGTCAAAGCCGCTCGCGCCTAGTCCTCGAGGGCTATCGGATCATTCCCACTCGATCGTCCCGGGAGGCTTGGAGGTGACGTCGTAGACCACCCGGTTGATGCCCTTGACCTCGTTGATGATGCGGGTGGCGGCGCGGCCCAGCACCTCCCAGGGGAATTCGAAGAAGTCGGCGGTCATGCCGTCGGTGGAGGTGACGGCCCGGAGCGCGCAGACCTCGTCATAGGTGCGCGCATCGCCCATCACGCCGACGGTGCGCACCGGGAGCAGCACGGCGAAGGCCTGCCAGATGGAATCGTAGAGCCCGGCCTTGCGGATCTCCTCCAGGTAGATGGTGTCGGCCTTCTGCAGGATGGCCACCCGTTCGGCGGTGACCTCGCCGGGGATGCGGATGGCGAGGCCAGGTCCTGGGAACGGATGGCGGCCGACGAAGGCCGGCGGCAGGCCGAGCTCGACGCCCAACGCGCGGACCTCGTCCTTGAAGAGCTCGCGCAACGGCTCGACCAGCTTCAGCTTCATGTAGTCCGGCAGGCCGCCGACGTTGTGGTGGCTCTTGATCACCGCCGAGGGTCCGCCGCCGGCCGAGACGCTTTCGATCACGTCGGGATAGAGGGTGCCCTGGGCCAGGAAGGCGGCGCCCTCGATCTTGGCGGCCTCGCGGTCGAAGGTCTCGACGAACAGGCGCCCGATGGTCTTGCGCTTGGTCTCGGGGTCTGAGACGCCGGCGAGCGCACCGAGGAATTCTTCAGCCGCATCAACGTGCACCAGCGGAATGTTGTAGTGGTCGCGGAACATGGTGACCACTTGCTCGGCCTCGTCCAGGCGCAGCAGGCCGGTGTCGACGAAGACGCAGGTCAACTGCTCGCCGATCGCCTCGTGGATCAGCACTGCGGCCACCGAGGAATCCACCCCGCCGGAGAGGCCGCAGATCACCCTGCCCTCGCCCACCTGCGCGCGGATCCGCTGCACCGCCTCCTCGCGGAACGAGGCCATGGTCCAGTCGCCGTGGCAGCCGGCGATCCTGTGGGTGAAGTTGCGCAGCATCAGCGCGCCGCGGGGCGTGTGCGCCACCTCCGGGTGGAACTGGATGCCGTAAAAGCGCCGGCCTTCGTCGGCGATCACCGCATAGGGCGAGCCCTCGCTGGCGGCGACCACCTCGAAGCCCAGCGGGACGGCGGTGATCTTGTCGCCGTGGCTCATCCAGACGGTCTCGCGCGCGCCGATGTCGCCGATGCCGTCGAGCAGCGGCGATAGCCGCTCGATGAGGATCTCGGCGCGGCCGAACTCCCGCTCCTGGCCGCCTTCGACCACCCCGCCCAGCTGGGCGCACATGGTCATCTCGCCGTAGCAGATGCCCAGCACCGGCACCCCCAACTCGAACACCCGCTGCGGCGCGGCCGGGCTCTGCGCCTCATGCACGCTGGCCGGCCCGCCCGAGAGGATCACCGCCTTGGGCGCGAAGCCCTCGAGCACCGCTGCGGCCTTGTCGTAGGGGTGGATCTCGCAATAGACGCCGCTCTCGCGCAGCCGCCGGGCGATCAGCTGGGTGACCTGGCTGCCGAAGTCGACGATCAGGATCCGTTCGTGGTTCGGCTCTGGCGGCAGGGCAGTGTCGGTCATGGCGCTCCGTTAGCGGGATTTTGGCTGGCGGTCATCGCGGCGCGCCAGCACGGCCACGAAAAACCCGTCGGTGGATGCGGTCCTGGGCGTGAGCCGCAGATAGCCGTCCGGCGTGAGGCGCTCGGCGAGCTCCGGCGCCTCGGTGGCGGCCTGGGCGGCGAAGCCGGGCGTGCGCTCGAGGAAGGCGGCGACCCGGTCCTCGTTCTCCTCCGGCAGCACCGAGCAGGTGACGTAGACCATCCGCCCGCCCGGCTTCACGAAGGTCGCGCCGAGCTCCAGCACCGCGTCCTGGTCGGCGAGCCTGCGCTGCAGCGTCTCCGGGGTCAGCCGCCATTTGGTGTCGGGATGGCGCCGCCACGAGCCCGAGCCGCTGCAGGGCGCGTCGACGAAAACGACATCCATCTTGCCCTGCAGCCCCTCCAGGGGCCCGGGCTGGATCGGCGAACGCACCTGCAGGTTGCGCACCCCGGCCCGCTCGCCGCGCCGCACCGTGTCGGTGAGCCGGCGCGCGTCGGCGTCGTAGGCGTAGATCTGGCCGGTGTTGCCCATCTCCGAAGCCAGGGCGAGCGTCTTGCCGCCGCCGCCGGCGCAGAGGTCGAGCACCTGCTTGCCCTTCACCTCGCCCGCGGCGGAGGCGGCGATCTGCGAGCCCAGGTCCTGCACCTCGAACCAGCCCTTGGAGAACTGCGGGATGGCCTCCACCGCGCCGCTGCGGGCGGAGGGATCGGGGGCGGCGATGCGCAGCGCGGTCTCCAGCACCCC
>JAQGIJ010000469.1 GCA_028291285.1 Phenylobacterium sp.
ACGCGCCGCGCGTCTTCGCGCCCTCCAGGCCCCAGTCGTGCAGGCCGTAGATGTTGGTGAAGATGCGGTCGCTGTCCTGCAGGATCCCGCCCATCAGGCCTTCTCCTTCGTCGGCAGGTTGGGGATCTTGATCTCCTTGGCCCGCGAGCCGTCGTAGAGCGAGCCGTCCGTCAGCGTCGTGGGACCGCCTTCGGGCGCGGCGCACTGCCGGCCGATCGCCGAGCCGGGCGCAGGCCTCTTGCCGGCGGCGAAGTCGTCGAGCAGCGCCTCCAACGTCTCCGCCGTCAGATCCTCGTAGTAATAGTCGTTGATGGCGGCCATGGGCGCGTTGGAGCAGGCCCCCATGCACTCCACCTCCTGCCAGTAGAGCTTGCCGTCCGGCGAGCGGTGGTCGTGCGGGCCGATCTTGCGCTTGCACACCGCCATGAGGTCGCCCGAGCCGCGCAGCATGCAGGGCGTGGTCCCGCAGACCTGCACCAGGGCGTGCGTGCCCACCGGCTCCAGCATGAACATGGTGTAGAAGGTGGCGTTCTCGAGCACCCGGATCACCGGCATGTCGAGCGTCTCGGCGACGACGCGGATGGCGGGCTCGGAGACCCAGCCCTCCTGCTTCTGCACCAGCCACAAGAGCGGGATCACCGCCGACTGCTGCTTGCCGGGCGGATAGTTGGCGATCCAGCTCTTCACCTGCCTGGCCGTCTCGGGCTTGAAGGCGAAGCTTTCCGGCTGGGTCGGCGAGAGGCGTCGGACGCTCACTTAAGCCTCACTTGGCGAAGTCGACGCGGGCGATCTTGCCGTCCGCGAGGGTGTAGATGGCGATCACCTCGAAGGTCTCGCCGCCGGGCCTGCGGACGACCTTCTCGTGGTCGATGACCGTGGCGCCCACGGCGATGCGGTTCATGAGCTCCACCTTGTTCTCGGGGAAGTCCTTGAAGACCTGGGCGTACTTGGCCCGGTAGGCCTCCAGTCCCTGGAGGCTGGGCGCACCGTTCAGGTCGGCGACGAGGACGCCCTCGGCGAAGAAGGCGCAGTAGGCGTCAAGGTCCTGGGCGTTGTAGGCCTCGAGCTGGGCCTGCACCAGGTCGAGGTTCGAAAGCTTGCCGGCCACCGTCAACGGTCGATCTCCCCGAAGACGATGTCGAGCGAGCCCAGGATGGCGGAGACGTCGGCCAGCATGTGGCCGCGGTTCATCCAGTCCATGGCCTGCAGGTGCGGATAGCCCGGCGCGCGGATCTTGCAGCGGTACGGCTTATTGGTGCCGTCGCTGACGAGATAGATCCCGAACTCGCCCTTCGGCGCCTCGACCGCGGCATAGATCTCGCCCACCGGCGTTCGGTAGCCCTCGGTGTAGAGCTTGAAGTGATGGATCAGCGCTTCCATCGAGCGCTTCATCTCGCCGCGCCGGGGCGGCGCGACCTTGTGGTCGTCGGCGAGCACCAGGCCTGGCGTCTTCATCAGACGCAGGCAGGCTTCCTTCATGATCTTGGTCGACTGGCGCATCTCCTCCATGCGGCAGAGGTAGCGGTCGTAGCAATCGCCGTGGACGCCGAGCGGCACCTCAAACTCGAAGTCGGAGTAGCACTCGTAGGGCTGCGAGCGGCGCAGGTCCCAGGGGATGCCGCTGCCGCGCACCATGACGCCGGAGAAGCCCCAGGCGATCGCCTCGTCCTTGGTGACCTTGCCGATGTCGACGTTGCGCTGCTTGAAGATGCGGTTGTCGGTGATCAGGCCCTCGATGTCGTCGAGCACCTTGGGGAAGGCGTCGCACCAGTCGCTGATGTCCTGAACGAGGTCCGGCGGCAGGTCCTGGCGCACCCCGCCCACGCGAAAGTAGTTGGCGTGCATCCGCGCGCCCGAGGCGCGCTCGTAGAACACCATCAGCTTCTCGCGCTCTTCGAAGCCCCACAGCGGCGGAGTGAGCGCGCCCACGTCCATGGCCTGGGTGGTCACGTTGAGCAGGTGGTTCAGGATGCGGCCGATCTCGGAATAGAGCACCCGGATCAGCTGCCCGCGGATCGGGGCCTCGACCCCCAGCAGCCGCTCGATGGCGAGCACATAGGCGTGCTCCTGGTTCATCGGCGCCACATAGTCCAGCCGGTCCATATAGGGGATGGTCTGGGCGTAGGGCCGGGCCTCGATCAGCTTCTCGGTGCCGCGGTGCAGCAGGCCGATGTGCGGGTCGACCCGCTCGACGATCTCCCCGTCGAGCTCCAGCACCAGGCGCAGCACGCCGTGGGCCGCCGGGTGCTGCGGGCCGAAGTTGATGTTGAACCGGCGGATCTTGGTCTCGCCGCCGGCAGCGCTGGCGTCGGTCGGGACGGCGGGCGCGTTTTCGCCGGTCATGCCTTGATCTCCGATCGCGCGGCGCGCAGCGCCATCCAGGCGAGCCCCAGCAGCGCCGCGGCAAGGCCCGCCGCGGGCAGGGTCAGGGCCGCGCGGTCCAGCATCCCGCCGCCGAACGCGCGGCCGAGCGGCAGGCCCACGGCCACCGACGGGAGGATCCAGGCGATGGAGAACCTCTTGCCGGCGCGCTTGGCGAACTCGATCCGCGCCACGGAGGCGAAGCCCGCCGCCATCGCCAGCACGGCCACCAGGACCGCGAAGCCGATGACCCGCAGCTCGGCCGCGCCGAGGTTCAGGTCGGCGCGCTCGCTGGTGAGCTTGCTGGCCAGGCCGATGAAGAACATCACGCCCGAATTGAACGCGAGATAGCCCGGCAGCTGCCGGAGCCGTTCGGCTGGCGCCATCACTTCGCCCCCTTGCCGGGTTCGGGCAGCGCGGCCTTTTCGTCGCCTGGCAGCGGGCCCACGCCGCGCTCCACGCCTTCCCAGGGCGACAGGAAGTCCCAGTTGCGCCACTCGACCGACTTCACCGGCTCGTAGACCACCCGCTTGAGCTCGTCGTCGTAGCGGACCTCCACATAGCCCGTCATCGGGAAGTCCTTGCGCAGCGGGTGGCCGTGGAAGCCGTAGTCGGTGAGGATGCGGCGCAGGTCCGGGTGGCCCTCGAAGAAGACGCCGTACATGTCGAACGCTTCGCGCTCGTACCAGTCGGCGCAGGGGAAGACCTCGGTGATCGACGGGACGGCGGTGTCCTCGTCGGTCTCGAGCTTGACCCGCACCCGCAGGTTCCGGGTCATCGAGAGCAGGTGGTAGACCACGTCGAAGCGCCGCTCGCGCTCCGGATAGTCCGCGCCCGCCAGGTCGATCAGCTGCTGGAAGGCCTGGGCGTCGCGCAGGTAGCGCATCGCCTCGGCGATCCTGGGCATCTGGGCGGTCACGTTGAGGTCGCCGAACGCCACCTCGTAGCTGGTGAAGAGACCCGCGCCGTTGACCACGAGATCCTGGCCGAGCGCCTCGAGCTCGGCGTGGGTCGGCGGCCAGCTCATCGCACGATGGTCCCGGTGCGGCGGATCTTCTTCTGCAGCTGCAGCACGCCGTAGACCAGCGCCTCGGCGGTCGGCGGGCAGCCGGGGACGTAGACGTCCACCGGCACGATGCGGTCGCAGCCGCGCACCGTCGAATAGCTGAAGTAGTAGTAGCCGCCGCCGTTGGCGCAGCTGCCCATGGAGATCACGTAGCGCGGCTCCGGCATCTGGTCGTAGACCTTGCGCAGGGCCGGAGCCATCTTGTTCACCAGGGTGCCGGCGACGATCATCACGTCGGACTGGCGGGGGCTGGCGCGCGGGGCGAAGCCGTAGCGCTCCAGGTCGTAGCGGGGCATCGAGGCCTGCATCATCTCGATGGCGCAACAGGCGAGCCCGAAGGTCATCCACATCAGCGAGCCGGTGCGCGCCCAGGTGATCAGGTCATCGGCGGCCGCGGTGATGAAGCCCTTGTCGGCGAGCTGCTGGGAGACGCCGTCGAAGTAGGGGTCGTGCGTCTTGGGATCATAGCCCTCGACCCCGCTGCGGCCGCCCGCGCGCGCAGGTACTGTGAGGGGGCCCCGGCCGGCCTCGCCCGCAGGAACGATCACTCCCATTCCAGGGCTCCCTTTTTCCACTCGTAGATGAAGCCCACGGTGAGCACGCCCAGGAAGCTCATCATCGACCAGAAGGCGAACTGGCCGGCGGCGACCGGCAGCTTCATCAGCGCCACGGCCCAGGGGAACAGGAAGGCCACTTCCAGGTCGAAGATGATGAACAGGATGGAGACCAGGTAGAACCGCACATCGAACTTCATGCGCGCGTCGTCGAAGGCGTTGAAGCCGCATTCGTAGGAGGACAGCTTCTCGGGGTCGGGCGCCTTGGGCGCGAACACCGCTGCGGCCAGGATGAAGGCGATACCCAGCGCCGCCGCGATCCCCAGGAAGATCACGATCGGCAGGTACTGCAAAAGGAAGGCGTTCATGGAGTCCTCGAAGGGAGTCGCGGGCCCTTCTAGACCAGCCCTTCCGCCGATTCAAACAAGGCTTTGATACCGTTGTCAGGCGACCTGAGGAGGCGGCGTTTCGGGGCGTTCAGCCCGGTTTTCCACCGCCCTTGCCGCGGGCGCGCGCACTCTGCCGTTGACACGATTCCGGGCGGGACCTATTGGAGCCGCCTCGCACGGCCGAAGGGCCGTTGAGCGGGTGTAGCTCAGTTGGTTAGAGCGCCGGCCTGTCACGCCGGAGGTCGCGGGTTCAAGTCCCGTCACTCGCGCCACTCCCTCCCTTGATGTGGCCGCCGGCGCGCAGCCGGCGCATGCCTACCGTCTCGCCCGCGGCATCTTCTCGAAGCTTTGCACGCCGGCGTGCATCAGGCGCCAGGGCTCGGCGTCCCCGGCTCCACGTGAGGGAAGACCGGCCGGAACGCCCGCGGCTCCCATCCAAAGTCGCGCTCGGCCGGCCCGCCGTCAAAGGTGAGGTCCTGGTTCATCCGCTCGCCCATGGCCGCGGTGGCGCCCGGCAGGCGTCGGCGCGCCAGGCCGAAGCCCAGCCGCCAGAGGGCCTCGGGCGCGCAGAGGATCCGCGGCGTACGGTCGAGGCCGAAGAAGATCCGCTCGACCATCGCCTTGTAGGTGAGGGTCTCGCCGCCGGGCAGGTCGTAGGCGCGCCCGGGCGTCAGCGGCGAGGCCGCCGCGGCCATGGCCGCCCAGGCCAGGTCCTCGGCGTGCACCGGCTGGCGAAGGCCCCGCGCCGGCCCGGCCAGCGGCAGCACCTTGCAACGCTCCGCCAGCCGCGCGAGCCGGCTGACGTTCCCGTCCAGGCCTTCCGAATAGATCATGGTCGGCCGCAGCAGGGTCCAGGCGACGTCGCGGGCGTCGCAGAAGCCCCGCACCGCGTCCTCGGCCGCGGCGAGCCGGGCCGCGGTGGTCCGCTCCGCCGCCTCGCGCGAGCGCGCCTTGGTCACCGCGCTGGTCGACGAGAAGGCCACCAGCCGGCGCATGCCGGCGGCCTCCAGCGCGGGCAGCACGGCGGCCAGCAGCCAGATCGGGCAGAGGCTGAGCACCGTCTCCACGAAGGGCAGCTCGAGGGTCTCCGGCCGCTCCAGGTCGCCGGCGATCCAGCGGACGCCATCGAGGCCGTCCTCCCGCGGCCGGCGGCTGAGCGCTATCGTCACCGAGCGCTGGGCGCCGAGCCTGGGCAGCAGGTAGCGCCCCACCAGGCTGGTGCCGCCGACCACCAGGACCGGCTCGCGAAGACGGTGGAGACTCATCGGCTTTCGGCTTGCCCTTGCCTGCGTCGGCCGATCTATATGCCGCGGTGACGCTCCACAACCGGTTGCAGGGACGCGGGCTTTGAGCGCGGGCGGCGATCCTAGCTACGCCGAGCTGACGCGGGCCGACCCGAACCCGCTGAAACGCGCCCTGCAGACCCGCCGCCTGGCCGACGCGCTGCGGCTCGCGCACGACCTCGCGCCGGCGCGGGTGGTCGACTACGGCGGCGGCGACGGGGCGCTGCTGCTGGCCGCCTCGGCGCTTTGGCCCCAGGCGCGCCTGATCTGCTTCGAACCCGCCCCGCAGCTCGCCGCCCAGGCCCGCGCCCTGCTGGCGCAGACTCCCGGCGCCGAGGTGATCGAGACCGAGAGCGCGCTCGCCGACGGCGCGGCCGACCTCGTCTTCTGCACCGAGGTGTTCGAGCACCTGCCCCCGGCCGAGACGGCGCGGGCGCTGGACGAGATCGGCCGCGTCCTGGCGCCCGCCGGCCGGGCGATCGTCGGCGTGCCGGTGGAGGTGGGCCCTCCGGCCCTGCCCAAGGGCCTGTTCCGCGCCGTGCGCCGGCCACAGGACTTCGACGCCCGGCTCGGCAACGTGCTCTCGGCGGCGCTTGGCCGGGCGCCGCGACCGCGGCCGCAGGCGCAGATCAGTCCCGGCCGGGCCTACTATCCGCATCATGCGGGCTTCGACCACCGCCCGCTGCTGCAGGCGCTGAAGCGAGGCTTCGAGGTCGAACGATGCGTCGGCAGCCCCTTCCCGGCCCTGCCCGCCTGGCTGAACAGCGAACTTTACGTGCGCGTGCGCACGCGCACCTAGGCCGCCTGGCCGCGCACCTGCTCCAGGATCTCGAGCACGGCGATGCTCTCGGCGAGCGGCATGACCGGGCTCTCGCCCTCGCCGGCGCGCAGGCAGCGGTGCGCCTCCGCCACCTGATAGCCGAGGCCGAAGCCTTCGAAGGGCGTTGGCGTGAAGGCGGTGCGCCGCACGTCGAGCGGCTGCAGCAGGCGCTTGGCGAAGGCGAGCGTGCTCACGGCCTTACGCTGCGGCGGTCCGCGCCCCGCGCCGGCCGCCCGCGGGCCGGCGGTGCGCACCCGCGTCAGGAACGGCGGACAGAGGAACTGCCGGTGCAGGTGCAGGTGGCCGTGCGCGCCGACCACGACGGCGGCGTTGTCGGCCTCGCCGGTGAAGCCGCAGCTCAGCGTCGCCGTCCTGTCCGGCCAGGCGAGCGCGATGGCGGCCTGCTGCTCGACCGCGGCCCCGTCGGAGACGGCCGCGCCAGCGACACGGCTCGGCCGCCCGAACAGGTGCAGCGCCAGCGACACGGGATAGACGCCGAGGTCCAGCAGCACCCCGCCCCCCAGGGCCGGGTCGTAGAAGCGGCTCGTGGGGTCCGGGGCCTGTGGATAGAAGAGCCGCGCATCCAGGTGCAGCGGCTGGCCGATCTCGCCCGCCTCCAGCATGGCCTTGGCGCGCACCACGCCGGGCGTGAAGCGCATCCACATGGCCTCCATGCAGAAGACCCCCTTCTCGGCCGCGGCCCTGGCGATCGTCCGCGCCTGGTCGGCCGAGACGGCGATGGGCTTTTCGATCAGCACCGCCTTGCCGGCGGCGATGCAGGCCAGCGCGCTCTCCAGGTGGTCGGAATTGGGCGTGGCGATGTAGACTGCGTCGATGTCCGGGCGCGCGGACAGGGCGGCGACGCCAGCGTGGGCGTGGGGGACCCCGAAGGCCGTCGCGAAGGCCTGGGCGCTGGCCTCGCTGCGCGAGGCGACGGCAGTGAGGCGAGCGTCCCGCAGGTCGAGCAGGTCGCTGGCGAACTTCTGGGCGATGGCCCCAGCGCCGAGGATGCCCCAGGAGATCGGCTGGGCCATGGCTAGAACCTCGACTTCAACGTCGTGACCACGCCGCCGTCGGCGCTCTGCATGGCCAGCGCGATCTCGGTGATGTGCAGGACGAAGCGTGCCGACAGCAGCGGCGCCGCGTCGCCCGCAATCGCCGCGGCCTGGGCGGCGGGCCCACGGGCGAAGTCCATGCGCGAGGGATAGGCCGGCAGCTTGCCGTCGAACTTCGGGACCGGCAGCTTCCGGCCGAGGTAGGCGCGGCCGGGGATGTGGCGCTGCAGGCGGTGCAGCACCCGGCCGGCGAATCCCGGAGCCTCGCCCGCCGGCGAGCGGAGGTAGACCGGTCCCTGGCTCGCCCAGGAGTCGACGACGGTCAGCACGCCCGCGTCGCCGACGATGTGCAGCGAGCGGTCCTGCGGCGCCACCAGGCCGCAGGTGATCCTGGCCACCACGCCGGAGCCGAATTCCAGGCAGGCGGTGGAGAAGTCGTTGGCGATCTCCGGCGGCGGCTGGCCGGTGCGCTTGTCGACGAAGCGGCGCGAGGCGAAGGCGGTCATCCGCTCGACGGGACCGAACATGGCGCACATCCAGGTCAGGTAGTAGCCGGCGTGCTCCAGGGTGCAGCCGACCTTGAACTCGTCGCGGGCCGGCCACGGCGCGCCGGAAACGCTGCGCCACGCATCGAGCGGCTCCAGGAAGACCGGCCCGTCCTCCAGCTCGGCGTAGACCAGGCGCACCGGCCCCACCCGGCCGGCCTCCACCGCGGCCTTCACCGTGGAGCCCGCCTCCCCCAGGATGCTGGCCGGCGCCCCGCTGAGCGACAAGCCCCTGGCCTCGGCGAGCGCGACCAGGGCCTCGGCGTCGGCATAGGCCATGGCGAGCGGCTTTTCCGAATAGACGTGCTTGCCGGCCTCGAGCGCAGCCTTGGACACCTCAAAGTGGCTGTGCGGGTTGGTCAGGTTGAGCACAAGGCCGATCTCGGGGTCCGCGAGCAGGGCGGCAAGGCTGTCATAGGCCCTCGCGCCATAGTGCCGGCAGAACACCGCGAGCCGATCGGGATCACGGTCGTAGACCCCTTGCAGCGCCAGCTCGGGATGGTTGGCGAGCGTCGTCATGTAGAAGTCCGCGACGTAGCCGCACCCGACGATGCCGATCTTCATGAACCCCCTGCCCCGAACTGACGCCGCACGCCCGCGCGGCTGACCGCAGGGCGAGCGCGCTCAGCTGCATTAAGCCGCGCCCATGGTGAAGGTTCCGCGCCGAACGCCGGTCCCCAAGGGTGGTGGGCGGCGCAGGGTTCGAACCTGCGACCCCCTCGGTGTAAACGAGGTGCTCTGACCAGCTGAGCTAGCCGCCCTTGCATCGCTTGTAGCGAAATTCCCGGACCGGGTCAGGCCTGCAGCGGCGCCGCCGTCGCACCGCGCCTAGACGAGATGATAGGCGGTCAGCAGCACCCAGACGCCGATCAGCCCGAAGACGCCTGCGGCGATGATCCGCACCACGTTCAAGGGCACGATCTTGGTCGCCGCCTCGCCGAGCAGGACGGCGGGCACGTCGGCGATCATCATGCCCAGGGTGGTGCCGACGGCGACCAGGGTGATCTGGTTGAAGCGGGCCGCCAGCAGCGAGGTGGCGATCTGGGTCTTGTCGCCGATCTCGACGAAGAAGAAGGACACGAGGGTCGCCAGGAACACCCCGCCACGGGACCGGTCCAGCGCGCCCTCGTCCTCCTTGTCCGGGATCAGCGCCCAGGCGGCCATGGCGATGAAGGCCACGCCGACGACGGTCTGGAAGATCCGGCCGGTCAGCCATTTCGAGACCAGGAAACCCAGCGTCGCGGCCGCCGTATGGTTCAGGATGGTGGCGCAGAGGATGCCCAGGATGACCGGCATGGGCTTGCGGAACTTGGCCGCGAGCACGATGGCAAGGAGCTGGGTCTTGTCGCCGATCTCGCCGATAGCGACCACGCCCGTCGAGACGAGCAGGGGTTCGAGGATCATCTAGGGGTCTCTCCGGAGCCTGGCGAAAGCACACGACGATCCAGATCCGCGCCGGCCCGCCGCACGAATCCGCATCGTCGGTCTCGCCAATCCGGATCCGAAAGGACCCGCCCGCCGCGCCACGCCCCGGAGCTGGTCCGGGACAAGTCTGTTGACGCGGGCTTCGCTGTCTTGCGAACGGCTACTCCCCGAGATGACGGCTGCTTAGCCGCACGCCCCGCCAGGCACAAGGCTCAAGCGGCCGCGGCCCTTCTCTCCGGCGCCCCGGCCTCAGCCGTTCAGGGTGTTCTTCAGAGCGTCGCCGGCGCGGAAGCGGCAGCTTTGCGAGGCGGCGCGGCGAACGATCTCGCCGGTGCGGGGGTTGCGCGCGGCGCCCGCCGGGCGCTGGACGGGGACGAAGCTGCCAAAGCCGACGAGCCGCACCTCCTGGCCCGCCTTCAGGGAATGCGCCACCGAGGTGATGAAAGCGTCCAGGGCGTCCTTCGCCTGGGACTTGTTGAGCCCCGCCTTCTCGGCGATCGCCGCGACGAGCTCGGCTTTCGTCATGTCGTTTCCCACCCTTCTTGTCGTTCTTGTCGCGGCAAGGGGGAAGCCACACGCCGGCGCGCCCCTCGCCTGCTGCGCGATTATGTCCGGCTTGCGAAGCTCGTCAAACGAGAGCGGCGCGAGATTGCTCCCGCGCCGCCCCGCTGTCACACGATGTGATCGCCTTAATGCGTGATAATCGTCTCGACCTCGCCTTCGTCGGTCGCCACCGGCGCCGGCTGGTCGGCTTCCGACCACTCGATGGGGGTCGGCAGCCGAGTCAGCGCCTTGGCGAGCACCTCGTCCATGGTGGAGACCGGGATGATCTCCAGCGCCTCCCTCACATTGGCCGGGATGTCGGCCAGGTCCTTCTCGTTCTCGCTCGGGATCAACACCGTCTTGACGCCTGAGCGGAGCGCCGCGAGCAGCTTCTCCTTCAGGCCGCCGATGGCGGTGACCCGGCCGCGCAGGGTGACCTCGCCGGTCATGGCGATCTCCTTGCGGATCGGGATCCCGGTGAGCACCGAGACGATGGCGGTGGCCATGGCCGCGCCAGCCGAGGGGCCGTCCTTGGGCGTGGCCCCGTCCGGCACGTGGATGTGGACGTCGGTGCGCTCGAAGGACGGCGGCTCGAGGCCGAACTTCGTGGCCCGGCTGCGGACGTAGCTGTTCGCCGCCGAGATCGACTCCTTCATCACGTCCTTCAGGTTGCCGGTCACCGTCATCCGGCCCTTGCCCGGCATCTTGACCGCTTCGATGGTCAGGATGTCGCCACCGAATTCGGTGTAGGCCAGGCCGGTGATGATGCCGACCTGGTCCTCCGCGTCGGTCTCGCCGTAGCGGTACTTCTTGACGCCCGCGTACTTGCCCAGCCGCTCGTCGTCGATGGTGAGCGACGTCACGCCTTCGCGGCCGAGGTCGCGCACCGTCTTACGCGCCAGGTTGCCCAGTTCCCGCTCCAGCGAGCGGACGCCGGCTTCCCGCGTATAGTAGCGGATCAGGTCGCGGATCGCCGCTTCCGGAACAATGAACTCCTCCGGCGTCAGCCCATGGTCCTTGGTCAGCTTCGGCAGGACGTGACGCTTGGCGATCTCCAACTTCTCGTCCTCGGTGTAGCCGGGGATGCGGATGATCTCCATGCGGTCCAGGAGCGGCTGGGGCATGTTCAGGCTGTTGGCCGTGGTGACGAACATCACCGGCGACAGATCGTAGTCGACCTCGAGGTAGTGGTCGGCGAAGGTCGAATTCTGCGACGGGTCCAGCACCTCGAGCAGGGCCGAGGACGGGTCGCCCCGCCAGTCCGATCCCATCTTGTCGATCTCATCCAGCAGGAAGAAGGCGTTGGTCGACTTGGCCTTCTTCATCGACTGGATGATCTTGCCGGGCATGGACCCGATGTAGGTCCGCCGGTGCCCGCGGATCTCGGCCTCGTCGCGCACTCCGCCCAGGGAGACCCGGACGAACTCACGCGCCGTCGCCTTGGCGATCGACTTGCCGAGCGAGGTCTTGCCGACGCCGGGCGGCCCCACGAAGCACAGGATCGGACCCTTCAGGGACCCCACGCGGCTCTGCACCGCCAGGTACTCCAGGATCCGTTCCTTGACCTTGTCCAGGCCGTAGTGGTCCTCGTTGAGGATGTCCTCGGCCCTCTGCAGGTCGATCGGCTTCTGCTTGGCCTTGC
>JAQGIJ010000481.1 GCA_028291285.1 Phenylobacterium sp.
ATCATGCCGTCCTCCCATTGCTTAGGCGGCCGGACCGTAGTGGCGCAGGCGGTGATGCTCAAGCATCTAACCGCGGCGGAGATCAGCTCCGCTCGTTCCAGCCGTAGGCCACCCAGTGGTGACCGCCCAGGTGGCGGGCTTCGATGAGGTCGGGCGACCGGTTGCGGGCGCTCACCGTGCGGCGGGCGCGCAGCGCCAAGCCCGCCAGCGCCAGCAGGGCGCTCGCCATCACCGCGATCACCGCGACGGTGGCGGCGAAGAACACCGCCATCACGGCGCCGACGATCACCGCCGCCGCCGTGGCCAGCGTTCCGCCGATCACAGCCAGGCTGCGCAGAGCGGATCCCTGCCGGGCGGCAAATTCTCTCACCATGGCGTCCTCAAGCCGGCCTCTGCCGGGGGCTGTAACAATCAATGTTGGTCTGCGGGTTCCCGTCGTCAACTGCAGATAATGGTGAACGCGGGCCGGGGCGCATTTATGCCGCGCCCTGTAGCGCCAGCGTCCGGCGTTCGCGCATGACCGCGTCGAAGGCGGCGTTGATCGCCGCGGCCTTGGCTTCGGCGACCTCGATGAATTCCGCGGGCAGGCCGCGGGCGCGGGCGCGGTCGGGGTGCGCCTCGGACAGTTGCCCCTTCCAGGCGGCGCGGACCGCGGCGTCGGCGGCGTCGTGCGCCACGCCCAGGACCTCGTAGGGATCTTCCTTCTCGAAGCCGAGATGGGTCGCCTTGAGCCTGCGGAAAGTGAGCGGGCTCTGGCCGAACAGCTGCGACACGCGCTCCAGGTAGATGAGCTCGTCGCCGGTCACCACGCCGTCGGAGGTGGCCACGTAGAACAGGCCGTCGAGCACATCCTCCAGCAGCTGCGGGCAGTGACGGTAGCGCTTGGCGAGCCGGCGGGCGTAGCTCTCAAAGCCGCGGGTGGTCTGCCGCGCGAGCTGGTAGAGCCTGCGCACATTGCCCTGGCTGGCGGGCTCGGGCTGGAAGACTTCGGAGAAGGCGTCGTATTCGGCCGCCTGCGCCCGGCCGTCGGCCTTCGCGAGCTTGGCGCCCAGGGCTGTGACGGCGGTCGTGAAGGCGGGATCTTCGCCCGGCAAGCCTGGCGGACAGGTCGGGCATTCCGCCTCGTCCAGGTTGCGGACCGCCAGGCCCGCGATTTTGCGCCAGAAGCTCATCGGAGTAACGAAAGCCTTAGGACGGCGGCGACGGCATGACAATCCGAGTGTCGTCCAGGAGACATTAAGTTTTGGACATCGCCTGGAGTTTCGCCATCGACCGCGGCGGGACGTTCACGGACGTGATCGGGCGCGCCAGCGACGGGCGGGAGACCTCGCTCAAGCTGCTGTCCTCCTCTCCAGCCTATACGGACGCCGCGGTCGAAGGGATGCGCCGGCTGCTGGGCGCCGGCCCGGGCGAACCCTTCCCCGCCGCCCGCGTGCGGGCGATCCGCATGGGCACCACCGTCGCTACAAACGCGCTGCTCGAGCGGGCCGGCGCCAGGACGCTGTTCGTCACCACGGAGGGCTTCGCCGACGCGCTGCTGATCGGCGACCAGACGCGGCCGGAGCTGTTCGCCCTGAATATCGTCCGCCCGGCGCCGCTCTACGCCGGCGTCGTCGAGGCGGCGGAGCGGCTGGGCGCCGACGGCGCCGTCGTGCGGCCGCTCGAGCGCGCGGCCCTGCGCGGGCGCCTCGCGGCTGCGGTGGCGGAAGGCTTCACCGCGTGCGCCGTCGCCTTCCTGCACGCCGACCTCAACCCGGCGCACGAGCTCGCCGCCGGCGAGCTGGCCCGCGAGGCGGGCTTCGGCTTCGTGGCGCTGAGCCATGAGGTCTCGCCCCTGCCCCGCTTCCTGCCGCGGGCCGAGACCACCGTCGCCGACGCCTATCTGACGCCGGTGCTGCAGGCCTATGTCCGGCAGGTGGCCGAAGCCGTGGCCGGCGCGCCGCTCTACTTCATGACCTCCGCCGGCGGTCTGGTGCAGGCGCAGGCCTTCCGCGGCCGCGACGCGGTGGTCTCCGGCCCGGCGGGCGGGGTGGTGGGCGTCGCCGAGACGGCGCGCCGGACCGGCGCCCGGGCGGTGCTGGGCTTCGACATGGGCGGCACCTCCACCGACGTCTGCCGGTTCGCCGGGACCTTGGAGCGGCGCGATGCGGCGCGGGTCGCGGGCGTCAGGCTGCGCAGCCCGATGCTGGACGTGGAGACGGTGGCGGCCGGTGGGGGCTCGATCCTCGCCTTCGACGGGCTGCGGGCGCGGGCGGGACCCGCCAGCGCGGGCGCAGAGCCTGGGCCCGCCTGCTACGGCCGCGGAGGACCCGCCACCGTCACCGACGCCAACCTGGTGCTGGGACGGCTCGACCCGGCGGCGTTTCCGCCGGTGTTCGGCCGCGCCGGGGACCAGCCGCTCGACGTCGCTGCGGCCCGCGCGAGCCTCGGGGGGCTGGCGACGGCGATGGGCGCGGCCAGCCTCGAGGCCGCGGCCGAGGGCTTCCTCGCCGTGGCCGTCGAGCAGATGGCGCAGGCCGTGCGGCGGATCTCCACCGAGCGCGGCTTCGATCACCGCGAGCATGCGCTGGTGGCCTTCGGCGGCGCGGCCGGCCAGGTGGCCTGCGCCACCGCGCAGGCGCTGGGCGTGTCCGAGGTCCTCTGCCCGGCCCGCGGCAGCGTGCTCTCCGCCTGGGGGATCGGCGAGGCGCAGGTGAGCGCGCTCAGGCAGGCCGGGCTGGAGGCTGTGCTGGACGAGGCCGGCCTGGCCCGCGCCGAAGCGCGCCTCGGCGAGGTCGAAACCGCCGCCCGCGCCGCCCTGGCCGACCAGGGCGCCGCGGCCGGCGAGATCCGCCGCACCCTGCGCCTTCGCTACGACGGCGCCGACGCCGAGCTCCCGGTCGCGCCGGCCGACCTCGCCGCGGTCCGCGCCGCTTTCGAAGCTGCCCACCAGCGCCTGTTCGGCTTCGTGGAGCCGGACCGCACCCTCCTCATCGCCGCCGTCGAGGCGGAGGCCATCTCAATGCCCCTCCCCCTTGCGGGGAGGGGTTGGGGTGGGGGACCAATATCTGGAAAGCTGTAGCGGCGGGAA
>JAQGIJ010000485.1 GCA_028291285.1 Phenylobacterium sp.
CGCACCGTCGCCGCACGCTGCGCGACCCCGACCGTCACGCAGGGCCGGACCCTAGCCAGCCTCGCCGGGCGGTCGGCCTGACAAGGTGTCGCAGCACAGTAGAGCCGGGCGCCTTCGCAGTAGCCCAACAATTGTTGGCAGCGCCGGCCGCCGTATTTTGGCCATCTGCGCCGAGCTTCGCCGTAGATGCGGTCTGCCGCCTGACCTGTTCACGCTTGAGCTTTTCTTTAGCAGGCGAGAATGTGGCGGTGGCGAACGCGGCTCGGCCGGGTGACGCAAGCTGCGCTGCGTCACCCGGCCGCAGTCAGACCTGCGGCAGACTGCCCCGCAGGCGCGCACCCGTCGGCGCGCAGAAGCACGCGGAATTTGTCTTGCGGTGCTGTCTACGCGTGTGAGACGAGCGATAATGCGTCATATGATGCGTCGCGGGCCGGTGGCTCGGCCCGGCGTGGCTGTGGCGCACGGCGTGACGATGGACGTGGGACCTCGCGGCGGCGCGATGGCTCGCGTGGCGGCCGGCGTGCCGCGCCGATGCCTGCCGATGGCGGCTGATGGGCGTCGGCGCCCGGTGTGGGTGGTGGGCGCGCGCCGGCGCGTGCCGCGCGTGCCGGACGGCGGGCAGCGGCGGCGCTGGCGTCGGCTCCTCGGAGACGCAGCGGTCCTGGCCGGGGTACTCGCACGCTCGATACTCGGGCGGCGGCGGGCCCACCTGGGCGGCCGCCGCGGCGGCGATGGCGCTGACGGCGCTGGCGATGAGCAACAAACGGATCATGGACGCTTTCCGGCCAGGGCGAATCGGACTTCCGCTCGCCCGCGGACGGAGTTTCGCGGCGCGCGCAGACGCCGTACAGCCGAAAAGTCGTCCGTCTTCCGGCGGCTACAGGGCCCGGGAGGCCCTCCCCGACCGCGCGCGCCGGCCGGCGGCGAAGCTCCGCCCCGCCCTGCGCAGCACGAGCGCCGCGGCCACCAGCATGAGCAGCGCCCCGATCGGGTGGAGCGTCGCGAAATCGACGAGCCCGCCGCCGACGATCATGTCCTTCATGCGGGACTCCCTTTCCGGTTTCCGGCCTCGCGCGCCGCCCGGTGCAAACGCCTTGCCAAGGCTCTCGTTCTTTGCACGGGCGGCGAAGGCGATTCCGGCTCGGCGGGGCGCGAGACCGTCATCTGCGCGTTCCGCGGCGCCCGCCGGCGTGGCTCTGCCCGCGCGCCCGGCGCCCTCAGCCGCGCCGCTCCCGGTACAATAATTTATACGAAAGACTGGCTGCCCGGTCCGGCGGGGCTAGAATGGCGGCCAACGAGAACGCCATCGGCGGGGCGCGACGCCCTCCGCAAGGCTGAAAACGGAGGACACCAGGTGAGCGAAACGACCGACAACGCCAAGCTCGACGCCGTCAAGGAGCAGGTGGCCAAGGACATCGCCAAGGCGGAGTCCTTCACCATCAAGGACGAGGACATCGAGGCCGCGCGCCTGCTGGTCGGCGTCGACACCACCAACAGCTCCGGCGAGGTCTCCTGGAACGGCCCGGTGAGCCAGAGCGGCGTCAAGCGCTGGACCTATTCGATCGGCGACGACAACCCGCTCTACTGGGATCCCAACTACGCCATGGGCACCCGCTGGGGCCAGCCGATAGCGCCCGGCTCGATGGCGCAGATCCTGATCAGCGGCATGCTGGGCGACCCGATCGATGCGGAGCTGGCGCACAAGACCCGCAGCCTGTTCCGCGGCATCCACGTCTTCGTCGCCGGCTCGGACAAGTATTGGTACAAACCGCTGTTCGTGGGCGACAGCCTGCACGCCTACGGCGGGGCGGACGGGGTCGAGGTGAAGCCCTCGGAATTCGCCGGCCGCTCCGTGATCCGCTACAACCGCCGCGTCAGCCTCAACCAGCGCGGCGAGATCGCCTTCGTCTCCCGCGGCCGCGCCATCCACACCGAGCGCAAGGCGGCCGCGCAGAAGGGCAAGTACTCGGCCATCGAGCCGGCGGTCTACACCGACGAGGAGATCGCCCGGATCGACGAGATCTACGCCAACGAGAAGCGCCGCGGCGCCGAGTCCCGCTATTGGGAGGACGTTGAGGTCGGCGAGAAGATGCCGACCTACGCCAAAGGCCCGCTGACCGTCACCGAGCTGATCGTCTTCCACGGCGGCGGCTATGGCATCACCGATAACGGCTACCGGATCGGCGGCTCGCGCGAGTGGCACAAGAACCGCCAGCGGATCCGCAACTTCTACATCAAGGACGAGTACGGCGTGCCCGACGTCTCACAGCGCGTCCACTGGAACAACGACTGGGCCCGCAAGATCGGCAACCCGATGGCCTACGACTATTCGGTCCTGCGGGAGAGCTGGCTGCACCACTACCTGACCGACTGGGTGGGCGACGACGGCTGGGTGTTCCGCCAGTACGACGAGGTGCGGAAGTTCAACTACATGGGCGACGTCCAGATCCTTTCGGGCGAGGTGGTCGGCAAGCGCTTCGAGGACGGCCGCGGCTATGTCGACCTGATGATCCAGACCACCAACCAGCGCGGTACGGTGACGACGATTTGCGAGGCGACGGTCATCCTCCCCAGCCGCGAGCACGGGCCGGTGATCCTGCCCGAGGCGCCGATGGCGGAGAAGATCAAGGCGACGCGGATGTGGCAGCGCCACAACGAGCTGCTGCGGGAAAAGGGCTTCAAGAAGTATCTGGACTGAAGCTGGTCCGGCGGCCCTCTCCCCGTGGCCGGGAGAGGGTCGGCTCATGGCTCGTCGTAGACGATCACCGCGCAGCTGTTCTCCATCGCCCGGCGCAGCGAGGGCTTGAGGTCCTCCGGCACCGCATCTGGATCTGTGATCTCGCCGCTGCGCAGCGCCCGGGCGTCCACCCAGCCCAGCTGGGCGAGGCACCTGAAGGCGACGGCCTCGGCCTCGGCCTGATCGCCCGCGCGCGCGAAAACCAGCAGGTCGTAGCGGCGCCCGTCCGGCTGGGAATTCTGCGGGCCCGCCACCGCCTGCATGCTCAGCACGAAGACGGCGGCGGCTTCCATCGCAACGTCCCGGCCGTGACCTAGAAGAACCGCTCCGCGATGCGGATGGTGTCGCCAGGCGCCACCGGCGTGCTGCTGGTGAGCGGAAATTCCTGCTCGGCCCCGGTGTCGACGCGCTTGATGTACACCCGCTTGGTGTTGGCGCGGTAGGTGAAGCCGTTGGCCGTGGCCACGGCGTTCAGCACTGTCAGGCCGTTGCTGTAGGGGTATTCGCCGGGCTTCTGCACCTCGCCCAGGATGTAGAACGGCCGGTAGGTCAGGACCTCCACGCTGACGTGGGGCTCCTTCAGATAGCCGTTCTTCAGGGCGGTCTCGACCTCCTGCTGGAACTCCGGAATGGTCATGCCGGCGGCCTGCACCTCGCCGATCAGCGGCATGGAGACCTTGCCGGAGCCGCCGATGAAGAACTCCCCGGTGAGCGCTTCTTCGCCGAAGGTGATCACCCGGATCTTGTCGCTCGAGCCCAGGCGGTAGTCGGGAATCACCCGGACCGGCTCAGAAGCCGTGTCGGCCGCCCGCGCCCCACCTGCAAGGCTCGCAAAAAGTCCAAAGCAGACGACCAGCAGCATGGCCGCCAGCGCCGTGAAGCGTCTCATGTCATCGAAACTCCGAACTCACCCTCGCCCCAGTTCTACCGCAGCGCAGCGTGCGACGGAATAGCGTTCGATAAACGCGCACCTCGATGGCGTGCGGCAAGAAGAGGCGCCGTGAGAGCTTTCCGTCAACATCGGATGGCGAGTCCGATTCACAACGTAGAGTTAACCTCAAGTAACCACACCGCTTCAGCCAAGACTAACTACATCGGTAGAGCCGGCCTTAACAGACGGCGTTGCAGGTTAGGGGCAATAAAAATGATGTTGGTGATGGTGTCGTGTTTCAAAATGAGACCGTTGGCAAGCTTATGCTTGCTGCGGGGCTTTGGCTGACGGCGTCCGCTTGCGCGGCGGCCCAGCCAGACCCCGCGATGCGGCTGGGCCCGAACGCCCTGCCGCCCGTGGGCTACGTCGCCTTCTGCGAGCGTCAGCCGTGGGATTGCGGCGACGCAGCGCCGATGGTGCTGGCCGCGGCCGCCAGGGCCGACGCCGAGCGCGCGGAACTGCTCGCCCTGGGGCGGCCGGCCGCGGCCGGCAACCTGGCGCTCGCCGCGCCGGCCGCCCTGCTGCCCGCGCTGGCCTCACCGCCCGCCATGGAGCTCTCGCCTGTGTCCGCCCTCTTGGAGGCCCGCGTCGTCCGCGCCACGGTCACCACCCGCGTGGCCTTTGTCGATCCGACCTCCGTCGCCGAGACCGAGGCCGCGGAGCCGCCCGCCCCGGAGGGGCCGCCGAGGATGACCCCGCAGCTCTGGTCGAAGCTCAACCGCGTCAACGACCAGGTGAACCGCAGCATCCAGGAGGCGACGGACCTCGCCACCTATGGCCAGGTCGATCGCTGGGCCACCCCGCTGGAGAACGGCGTGCGTACCGGCGACTGCGAGGACTTCGTGCTGGAGAAGCGACGCGCCCTGCTCACCGCCGGCCTGCCGCGCGAGGCGCTGAACATCGCCCTCGTCACCACCTCCTGGGGCGAAAGCCACGCGGTCCTGCTGGTGGACACCAGCGAAGGCGAGCTTGTGCTCGACAACCTCTCCGGGTGGATCGTCCCGTGGAAGAAGGCGGCCTACCGCTGGCGCGAGCGCCAGATGGGCGGCGAGCCCTTCAACTGGGTGATGATCCAGGATCCCGCCCGCCCGTCGAGGAGCCCCGAGTTGCGCCCCTCCGGCGGCGAGATGACGGTGGCCGACCTGCGCTGAGGCCGCCTCAGGCGTCCGCGGCGCCCGCGCTCTCGCCCTCGCGCCGGGCCGCGCCGGCCCCCTCCGCGCCGAGGGCGGCGGCCTGGCGGAACATGCGCCGCACGTTGACGAAATTCTCGGAGGTGATCGCGAACAGCGTCGGCTGGTGGAGGGCTTCCGAGTCCACCAGCAGCCCGCCGCCGGCGCGCTTGCAGAAGCCTTGCTCCACCAGCCGGCCGACGTGCCGGCGCGTGGTCTCGTAGGGCGCGCCGATCCGGCGGGAAAGCTCGGCCACCCGCACCGGCACGCGGTGTTCATCGCGCAGCCAGCCCGTCCGCAGGATCGCGACGACCTGGGCCGGCGGCAGGTGCTCGGCGTTGGCGCGGACGACCGCCAGCAGGATCAGCCCCGTCAGCAGATCGCTCACGTGCCGGTGCAGCACGTCGGTCGTGCGGAAGAAATAGTCGGAGAGGACGCGGCCCACCGCGCGCACCGGCGCCGCCGGATCCTCCACGGGGAGCGGCCGGTAGGGCATGGGCTCGATGACGCCAAAGCCGCGGAGCTCCTCATAGAAGCGCCAGAAGCGCTGGTAGCGCGCCCGCGCGGCGCCCACGAACGGCTCCGAGGCGAGCACCTCGCTCGGCACATAGACACCCGCCGGGGTGGCCACGCAGAGGCCGGCGGCGATCAGCTGATTGATGTGCCGGCGCACCGTCTCGAAGGGCTGGTCGAGGGAGACCGCGAGCGCATTGACGCTGACGGGGCGGCGCAGGGCGTCGGGCGGCGGGCTGTCGAGGCGGGCATGCGCCGCCTGCAGCGCGGGGTCGCGGTTCAGCCGGCCGACGTTCGCCTCGATGACGGCCGCCATCAGCAGGGCGTCGATGACAGGAGCGCCCTGCCGGCCCATGTCGCCGATGTCGAGGAAGAAATGGATCGAGGTGCGCCCGGCCATCCGCGCTTCGAAGCTCGTCGGTGGCGGTACCTGCGCCTCTTCCATGCCGCGTCGATTCCCCTGGGTCTCCGCGATCCACAGGCGGAATTTCCGATTCTCAACGTATCCAGGTTGCGCGAACGATTCGCAAAGCGACGCTGTGTCTCACCCCCGAGCGGGCGTGGGGTGGTCAGATCAGTTTGCCGCCCTCGCCCCAGTAGCGCTTCTTCAGCTCCCGCTTCAGAAGCTTTCCGGTGGGCAGGCGCGGAAGCTCGTCGACGAAATCGACGCTGGCGGGGCACTTGTACCTGGCGAGCTTGGCGCGGCAGAGCGCGATCAGCTCCTCGGCCAGAGCCGGTCCGGCCTCGACCCCGGGCGCGGGTTCGACCACCGCCTTCACCGCCTCGCCGAACTCCTTGTCGGGGACCCCGATGACGGCCACGTCGCGCACCGCCGGGTGCAGGGTCAGCACCGCCTCGCTCTCCTGCGGATAGATGTTCAC
>JAQGIJ010000491.1 GCA_028291285.1 Phenylobacterium sp.
GTTCGAGACGTCGCCGCACATGGCGACCAGCCGGCCCTTGCCCTGCTCCTGGCGGATCAGCCGCAGCTTGACCTCCGGAGTGGCCACCTCGAGGAAGTCGTCGACGCCGGCCTCAGAGGCGATGGCGGCCGCGGTCACCGGGTTGTCGCCGGTGATCATGACTGTGCGCAGACCCATGCGGCGCAGATCGGCGAAGCGCTCCTTCACGCCGGCCTTGACCACGTGCTTCAGGTGGATGACGCCTACCAGCACGCCGTTCTCGCTGACCGCCAGCGGCGTGCCGCCGGACCGCGCGATGCGGTCGACCGCCGCGGTCAGCTCGGCCGGCATCTCCGAAGCCGACATGCCGACCGTCTTGAGGATCGAGTCCACCGCCCCCTTGCGCCAGCTGTCCTTGCCGGCGTCGAGGCCGGAGAGCCGCGTGGTCGCGCTGAACGGGACCGGGGTCGAGCCCTGCGGCGGCTCGCCGGTCTGGCCCTTTTCCAGGGCCAGGTCGACGATCGAGCGGCCCTCAGGGGTCTCGTCGGCGAGCGAGGCCATCATGGCGGCCTTGAGGGCCACCTCCGGCCGCACGCCCGGCGCCGGGACCACCTCGGTCGCCATGCGGTTGCCGTGGGTGATGGTGCCGGTCTTGTCGAGCAGCAGGGTGTCGACGTCGCCCGAGGCCTCGACGGCCCGGCCGGAGGTCGCCAGCACGTTGACCTTCAGCAGACGGTCCATGCCGGCGATGCCGATGGCGGAGAGCAAACCTCCGATGGTGGTCGGGATCAGGCAGATGAACAGCGCCCCCAGCACCAGGGGGTCGAGCTTCACGCCCGAATACTGCCCAAGCCCTAGGAGGGTGGCCACCGCGATCAGGAAGATCAGGGTCAGGCCGGCGAGCAGCACGGTGAGCGCCAGCTCGTTGGGCGTCTTGCGCCGCTCGGCGCCCTCGACCATGGCGATCATGCGGTCGAGGAAGGTGTTCCCGGCGTCCGCCGTGATCCGCACCTTGATCCAGTCGGAGACCACGGTGGTGCCGCCGGTCACCGCGGAGCGGTCGCCGCCGCTCTCGCGGATCACCGGCGCGCTCTCGCCGGTGATCGCCGCCTCGTTCACCGAGGCGACGCCCTCGATGATCTCGCCGTCGGAGGGGACGATGTCGCCCGCCTCCACCAGCACGAGATCGCCGGTCTTGAGCTTGTGGGCGGCGGCCGCGGTCCAGGACCGGTCGGCGGCGTCCCGGAGCAGCTTGGCCTTCACGTCGACGCGCTGGGCGCGCAGCGCGTCGGCGGCAGCCTTGCCGCGCCCCTCGGCGATGCTCTCGGCGAAGTTGGCGAACAGCACCGTGAACCAGAGCCAGAGCGCGACCTGCAGCGCCCACCACGGATTGGCGTTCGTGACGAAGGCGTTGACGGTCGAGACGGTGGCCAACGCCGCGACCACCTCGGTCGCGAGGATCACCGGATTGCGGGCGAGCTTGCGCGGATCGAGCTTGACGAAGGAGTCGCGGATGGCGCGGCTCATGACGCTCGACGAGAGGGTCGTGCCGGCGACCGCCGAACGACGCTTATCGCCGAGATGGACCGTGGCGACGGACATGGGGATTGAGCTCCGAAAGGGTCAGCGGCCGGCGATCGCGTTGAGCACCTGGAAATGCTCGACGATCGGGCCGAGGGCTTGGGCGGGGAAGAACTGCAGGCCGCCCATGATCAGGATCACGCCGACGAGCAGGCCGACGAACAGCGGACCGTGGGTCGGCAGGGTGCCGGCGCTGGGCTCCAGCTTCGGCTTGGCGGCGATGGATCCCGCCATCGCCAGCACCGGCACGACGTAGGCGAACCGGCCAAGCAGCATGGCGATGCCCAGGGTGGTGTTCCAGTAGGGCGTGTTGGCCGTCAGCCCGGCGAAGGCCGAGCCGTTGTTCCCCGTGGCCGAGGAGTAGGCGTAGAGGATCTCCGAGAGGCCATGCGGGCCAGCGTTCTCCAGCCCCTTCAGCGCCACGGGAATGACCGCCGCCGCCGCCGCGAAGCCGAGGATCGACAGCGGCAGGATCAACACCGCCAGCATGGCGAACTTCACCTCGCGGGCCTCGATCTTCTTGCCCAGGTACTCCGGCGTTCGCCCGACCATCAGGCCGGCGACGAACACCGCGATCAGGGCCATCACCACCATGCCGTAGAGGCCGGAGCCGACGCCGCCCGGCAGCATCTCGCCGAGTTGGATCATGAACATCGCCACGCCGCCGCCGAGCGGCATGTAGCTGTCGTGCATGGCGTTCACGCCGCCGTCGGAGGCGCCTGTGGTGAAGGCCGTCCAGACCGATGTGGAGGGCGCGCCGAAGCGGACCTCCTTGCCCTCCATGTTCACCGCGGTCGCGGCATGCACCGCGTGCATCGCCGGCGCGGGCTGGGTCTCGGTCCAGTAGAGGGCCGCCGACGCGCTCAGCACGAAGATCGCCATCACCGCCACCAGGGCGCGCGCGTCCTTGCGGGCGAAGGCGACGATCCCGAAGGCGACGACGCAGGCGTAGGCGAGCACGTTCATCGAGACCTCCTCGAGGAGGTTGGTGATCGCGTTGGGGTTCTCGAAGGGGTGCGCGGAGTTGGTGTTGAAGAGGCCGCCGCCGTTGGTGCCGAGTTGCTTGATGGCTTCCTGGCTGGCGGTCGGGAAGAGGCTGATGGTCTGCTTGGCGCCTTCCATCGTGTGGGCGATGGCGCTGGCGGCGAGCGTCTGCGGCTCGCCCAGGGCGACATAGGCCAGGGCGAGGACGATGGAGAAGGGCAGCAGGACGTAGAGGCTGATCCGGGTGAGGTCGACCCAGAAGTTGCCGAGCCCCTCGCCGCGGTTCAGCGCGAAGGCGCGCGCCACCGCCGCGGCCATGGCGATGCCGGCGGCCGCCGAAAGGAAGTTGTGGGAGGTCAGCCCGGCCATCTGCGAGAATGTCGAGAGCGTCGTCTCCGGCACGTACGACTGCCAGTTGGTGTTGGTGACGAAGCTGATCGCCGTGTTGAAGGCGAGGTCCGGGCTCGTGCCCTTGAAGCCCTGCGGGTTGAACGGCAGCAGGTTTTGGAAACGCAGGATCAGATAGAGGACGACGAAGCTCGCGGCCGTGAAGACCAACATCGAGAAGGCGTAGGCCAGCCAGTTCTGGTCTTTCTTCGGATCGACGCCGAAGGACTTGTAGAGCACGCCCTCCACCGGCCGCAGGACCGGATCGAGCCAGGTGCGCTCGCCTTTCCAGACGCGGGCGAGATACATGCCCAGCGGCCAGGCCAGCGCCACCGTGATGGCGATGGTGAACAGGATCTCAGACCAGCCTCGCGCATCCATGGCGAGGTCTCCTTCTCGATGTCGGGTTTTGGCTCGAGGTCAGGCTTCGGCTGTCGACGCCGCGTCCGGTCTGGCCGGTGCGCTGCGCCGCGCATTTCCGTCGCTCAGAACTTCTCGGGCCGGAGCAGGGCGGCGATCATGTAGATCGCGATCGCGACGCCGCCGGCGGCGTAGAGCAGGATCATCAGCATGTCAGGCGCGCCTCAGGAGGGCGGCATAACCGCCGAAGATGAGGATGACGCCCACACCGAGCGCGAGGTAGATCAGGTCAGACACGGCGTTCTCCCAACAAGGGTAGATCGGGTCAGGCTGATACTCTCGATCCCCGTAAAGGGGCCATTCGGAACCAGCTCGATCGGTATCAAGGACTTATAAAGGCGTAGCCGTAGCGGCCGCGCGGACCTCTATTCTCATCCCCCCCGATCTCTCGTATCGGCGTTCTACCACTTACAAGCGTGTGCGGAATCCCTTTGGAGACCTTGCGGGGCCGTACCAGGCCATCTCGCGACTCCATGAGGATTCCGGTCGCCGCCGCCGGCGGCCCTACGCGGACGGCGAGGCGTGATCATGAGAGGCTCTCTTTGGCGCCAGCCATGGTTCTAGACGGGACCCGCGTAAGCTCGCCATGTGGCTTACGCCTCGCGTCATAAGCGCCGCATAAGAATGTCCGCCCGGACCGCGAGTGGTCGGGCCTCGCGAACGATGCGCCGCTGATCTTTTCCTTACGGCCAGGACGAAAATCCGCGTCGAACGCTTATGCCCCTCCGCGCCATGCTCAGCGCCACGCGCCTAGGAGGCGTCTGGAAATCACGATGCCGATGCGCAGCACATGGCGGCCTGGGCGGGAAGGCCTGACGCTTTACGCCTATCCCGAGCTTCATTCGCCCGATCACCGTCACGAGGCGTCCGGCTGGCCGGCCCGGCCTTCGGACGCGCCCATGGGTGTTGCGGCGGTCTCCACGCCAGCGGCTAGTCGCGCTTCACAGCCAAGCCGCCGCCATGGTTGAAAGAT
>JAQGIJ010000523.1 GCA_028291285.1 Phenylobacterium sp.
CCTGACCGCCGTGGCGGCGAGCGGCGCGGTGGCGGCGCCCGGCGCCCCGGCGGTCGCGCCGCCGGCGGCCACCACCGACACCATCACGGACTTCGCCTACCAGGCGATGGAGAACCTCGCCTTCTCCCGGCTCGAGGCCGGCGTCGACAGCCGCTCCGACGGGCGGCTCGGCGTTCTCTTCCATATCGTCGGCAAGCACGATCCGCCGCAGCACCAGGAGATCCGGCTGTCGCTCGGCGACCTGATCGGGCGGAAGTTCCTGGGCAAGCCGCTGCCGCTGCCGTCCGGCACCGGGGTGGACCTGACGCTGGACACGACCCTCAACCTCGACGATCTGCTGGGCGACTACGCCGAGTTCCAACGGCTGCACGGTTCAGCTCAGGTTCAGCCGCAGGCCACCACAAGGAGCCGAGATTGACTGGAGACGACCGCATGACCGGCAGGACACGATCCCTGGCCACGCTCGCCGCGCTGCTGGGCCTCGCCGCCGCCGGCTGCGCGCCCACCATCCATGTGGACGTCAAGCCGATCACCATCTACGCGAAGCTGGACGCCGATGTCCGACTTCGCCTGGACCAGGAAGTGAAGGACCTGATCCAGAAGAATCCGAACCTCTTCTAGGTCATGACCATGCAGACCCGAGATCTCCTGAGCGTATCCGCCGCGGTGCTGGCGGCGCTGGCCTTGCCGGCCGCGGCGTTCGCCCAGTCCGCCCAGGCCAAGGCTGCCGTGGACGCCGCCAAGGCCGCAGGCGTCGTCGGCGAGCAGGCCGACGGCTTCCTGGGCTTCGTGACCGGCGCCGCGGATCCAGCGCTGAAGGCCGCGGTGGCCGAGATCAACGCCGGCCGCGCCGCCGTCTACCGCGAAGCCGCCGCCAAGTCCGGCGCCACCCCCGAAGCCGCCGGCGCCTCCGCCTTCGTCAACGCCATCCTGCCGCGCATCCAGCCCGGCCAGTACTACAGGCCGGCCGGCGGGGGCTGGGTCAAGAAGTAGAGATCCTCCCCCCGGGGCGGACCATCGCCTCTACTTCAGTGCGGCAGCGTCAGCTGTTCGGCGGTGATCGCGTACTTGGCGGTGGCGCAGCTGCGGGTCTGCTCGGAGAGCCGCTTCCAGGCGGCCGTGGCCTCCTGGCGGGTCTCGAACGGGCCGGCCACGTCGGGGCGGCCGTGCTTCAGCCTCCGGAAGGCGGTGCAGCTGTATTCGCCGCCGACGACCCAATAGCGTTCCATGGTCATCATCGTCGCTCCTTACGCGAACTGGTTCATGGTGTTGTGGACGCCGCCGGCCTTCAGGGCCGCTTCGCCGGCGAAGTACTCCTTGTGGTCGTCGCCGATGTCGGAGCCCGACATGTTCTGGTGGCGGACGCAGGCGACGCCCTGGCGGATCTCCTCGCGCTGGACCTTGAGGACGTAGCCCAGCATCCCCTGGCTGCCGAAGTACTCCTTGGCCAGGTTGTCGGTGCTGAGCGCGGCCGTGTGGTAGGTCGGCAGGGTGATCAGGTGGTGGAAGATGCCCGCACGCCTGGCGGCCTCGGCCTGGAAGGTGCGGATCTTCTCGTCGGCCTCACGGGCGAGGTCGCTGGCGTCGTAGTCCACGCTCATCAGCTTGGCGCGGTCGTAGGCCGAGACCTCCTTGCCCGCCGCCTTCCAGGCGTCATAGACCTGCTGGCGGAAGTTCAGCGTCCAGTTGAACGAGGGCGAGTTGTTGTAGACCAGCTTGGCGTGGGGATGGGCCGCGCGGATGCGGTCCATCATGCCGGCGATCTGCTCGATGTGCGGCTTTTCGGTCTCGATCCACAGCAGGTCCGCGCCGTTCTCCAGCGCCGTGACGCAGTCGAGGACGCAGCGGTCCTCGCCAGTGCCGGCGCGGAACTGGAAGAGGTTGGAGGCCAGGCGCTTTGGGCGCAGCAG
The DNA here is from genome assembly GCA_028291285.1 of Phenylobacterium sp. Next base: position 1,911 of record JAQGIJ010000523.1, read on the forward strand.
CTTGCCGGCGCGGTTGATGATCACGTCGCCGTTCTTGAGCTCGGCGGGCGAGACCTCCTCGCAATCCAGGAAGCTGTTGTACTTGTCGCCGAGGTCGCCCGTCGCGTGGCTGACGGCGATCTGCTTCGTCAGGCCCGCGCCGAGCGAGTCGGTGCGCGCGACGATGATCCCGTTGTCGACGCCAAGCTCGAGGAAGGCGTAGCGGACGGCGCGGATCTTCTGCAGGAAGTCCTCGTGCGGGACCGTGACCTTGCCGTCCTGGTGGCCGCACTGCTTCTCGTCGGAGACCTGGTTCTCGATCTGGATGCAGCAGGCGCCGGCCTCGATCATCTTCTTGGCCAGCAGATAGGTCGCCTCGGCATTGCCGAAGCCGGCGTCGACGTCGGCGATGATCGGGACCACGTGGGTCTGGAAGTTGTCGATCGCCTCGACCAGCCGCTCTTCCTTCGCCGCGTCGCCGGCCTTGCGGGCGGCGTCCAGCTCGCGGAACAGGCCGCTGAGCTCGCGGGCGTCAGCCTGCCGCAGGAAGGTGTAGAGCTCCTCGATCAGCGCCGGGACGCTGGTCTTCTCGTGCATCGACTGGTCCGGCAGCGGGCCGAACTCCGAGCGCAGGGCCGCGACCATCCAGCCGGACAGGTAGAGGTACTTCCGGTCGGTGGTCTTGAAGTGCTTCTTGATCGAGATCAGCTTCTGCTGGCCGATGAAGCCGTGCCAGCAGCCCAGCGACTGGGTGTACTGCGACGGGTCGGCGTCGTAGGCCGCCATGTCGCGGCGCATGATGTCGGCCGTGTAGCGGGCGATCTCCAGGCCGGTCTTGAAACGGTTCTGCAGGCGCATGCGGGCGACCGCCTCGGCCTGGATCGAGTCCCAGGGGCCCTTCTTGCTCCGGATGAGTTGGCCCATCTCGATAATGTGGTCTTGATACGACATCTTTGACTCTTCCGCGAAGAATACCGGCGGTCGCCTGTGACAACCGTTGTGCGCCCCTAACGTCTGGAATCCCAGGGGAGAACCGCAGCCGTAAGGCGGGAAAAGGCGAAGCTGTCACGAGCGTACATTGTCAACGATGTAAAATTGTGACAATGCACACAGCATGGCAGTGGCCCACACCGACCGGAAGCTGTTCCTGGGCGCGCGGCTGAAGCGCCTGCGCCGCGAGCTGGGGATCACCCAGACGCGCATGGCCGAGGACCTGGGCGTCTCGCCGAGCTACCTCAATCTCCTGGAGCGGAACCAGCGGCCGGTGACGGCCCAGGTGCTGCTGCGGCTCGCCGAAGCCTACGACCTAGACCTGAAGAGCCTCTCGACCGATCCGGACTCGGCCGGCGCCACCGGTCTGGCGGAGGTGTTCACCGATCACATTTTCCGCGACCTGGGCCTGGCGCGCCACGAGATCGCCGAGGTGGCCGAGAGCGCGCCGGGCGTTGCTGAAGCGGTGGTGCGCCTCTACCGCGCCTACCTCGACCAGCGGCGCCTCAGCGAGCTCGGCGCTGCCGGGCGGCCGGAGGAGGGGGCGGCCGCCGCGCCGCTGACCATGCCGTCCGACTGGGTGCGCGACTTCATCCAGGCGCAGAAGAACCATTTCAGCGAGCTGGAGGACGCCGCCGACGTCATCTCCGGCGAGCTGGGCGCCGATCCGCAGGACTTCGCCTGGGCCGCCCGCGAGCGGCTGGCCAAGGCGCACAGCATCCGGGTGCAGGTCGTGCCGGTGGAGGTGCTGCCGGAGAGCGTCCGGCGCTTCGACCATCACCGCAAGCGGCTGTTTCTCTCCGAAGCCCTGTCCGGCGAGGGGCGCGCCTTCTCGCTCGCCTACCAGCTGGCGATCCTCGAGCAGCGCGAGCTTCTCGACCGGCTCGCCGACCGGGCCAATCCGCCGGACCGCCCGACCCGCAACCTGCTCAAGGTCTCGCTCGCCAACTACCTGGCGGCCGCCATCCTGATGCCCTACGCGGCCTTCCACGAGGCCGCCGAGCGCACCCACTACGACATCGACCTGATCCGCAGCCGGTTCGGCGTCTCCTTCGAGCAGGCCTGCCACAGGCTGACCACGCTCGTCCGGCAGGGCGCGCGTGGCGTGCCCTTCTTCATGATGCGGGTGGACTCCGCCGGCAACATCTCCAAGCGGTTCGCCGGTTCCACCTTCCCGTTCTCGCGCTTCGGCGGGGCCTGCCCGCGCTGGAACATCCACTCCAGCTTCCGCACGCCCGGGCGGATCGCCACCCAGGTCGTGGAGACGCCCGACGGCCAGCGCTATTTCACCATCGCCCGCACGGTGACGCGCATCGCCACCTCCTACGCCGGCGGCGAGGACGCGGACCTCGCCATCGGCATGGGCTGCGAGCTGAAGTACGCCGAGCGGCTGGTCTATTCGCGCGGCCTCGACCTGCGCGAGCCCCGCGCCACGGCGATCGGCCCGGCCTGCCGCATCTGCGAGCGCCCGGCCTGCCCGCAGCGCGCCGCCGAGCCGATCAGCCGCACGCTGACGGTGGACGACTTCACCAAGTCCATCTCGCCCTACCCGTTCGCGGCGGGGTAGGCGAAGGCGTTGCGCGTCGGGGGCCCTCTCCCCGCTCGCCGAGAGATGGCGACGGCTCCCGCAGCGGCAGCCCGGCTATCCGCGCCGCGCCGGCCGCGCTATCCCGTTCGCAACGACAAGCGGGAGCGAGCGCCGGTGACCTATCCCACCCCCAACTTCTCCATCGACCTCACCGGCCAGACGGCGCTGGTGACGGGCGCCTCCGCGGGCCTCGGCCTGCGCTTCGCCAAGACCCTGGCGGCGGCCGGTGCGAAGGTGGCGCTGACGGCGCGGCGCGTCGACAAGCTGGAGCAGCTGGCCGCGGAGATCCGCGCCGCCGGCGGCCAGGCTCAGTCGTTCCAGCTCGACGTGACCGAGGCCGACCAGCTGATCCGGGTGGCCGGCGAGGTGGAGGCGGCGCTCGGGCCCGTCACCATCCTGGTCAACAACGCCGGCATCCCCGACGCCCAGCGCGCCACCAAGATGTCGGTCGACCTGATCGACCGGGTGCTCGACACCAATCTGCGCGCCCCCTACATCCTGTCGTGCGAGGTCGCCCGGCGGCTGATGGCGCTGAAGCTGCCCGGCCGGATGGTCAACATCTCCTCCGCGGGCGCCTTCGACTACGGCGGCAACGGCGCGGCGCTCTATTCGATCACCAAGGCCGCCATCATCCGCATGACCGAGACCCTGGCGGTCGAGTGGGCGCAGTTCGGCATCAACGTGAACGCCATCGCCCCCGGGGCCTTCAACTCCGAGATGATGGACGGCATGATCGAGCGGGTCGGCGACATCTCGAAGGGCTTTCGCCGCGGGCGGATGGGCGACCCGGCGCAGCTGGACTCGACCCTGCTCTTCCTGGTGTCGCCCTCGTCGGACTTCGTCACCGGCACCTGCGTCCGCGTCGACGACGCCCAGCACAACCGGTAGGACGGAGGCATGGCGGACTTCCACTTCTACGAACCCAAGCTCGGCCACGGGCTGGCGCACGACCCGCTCAAGGCGATCGTCGCGCCCAGGCCGATCGGCTGGATGTCCACGGTGGACGCCCAGGGCGTGGTGAACCTCGCGCCCTACAGCTTCTTCAACGCCTTCTCCGCCCGGCCGCCGATCGTGGGATTCTCGAACGAGCGCTCCAGCGACAGCCTCGCCAACTGCCACGCCACCGGCGAGTTCGTCTTCAACCTGGTCACCGCCGAGCTCGCCGAGGTGATGAACGCCACCTCCGACGCCGTCGCGCCCGACGTCGACGAGATGAAGATGACCGGGCTCGAGGGCCTGCCCTCGCGCCTCGTGCGTCCGCCGCGGGTGGCGCGTAGCCCGGCCTCCTTCGAGTGCAAGGTGCTGCAGATCATCCACCTGCACGACCTGGAGGGTCAGCCCACCAAGTCGCACCTGGTGCTGGGCCAGGTGGTGGGGGTGCACATCGACCGCGCCTACCTCACGGACGGCAAGTTCGACACCGCCAGGGCCCAGCCGCTGGCCCGCTGCGGCTACCTCTCGGACTACGCCGTGGTGCGCGAGCTGTTCGACATGCCCCGGCCTTTCCAGCGCGCCCAGGCGGCCAAGGCCGCGGAGACGGCGGGCGGCTCGCGATGAGCGCCCCCGGCGGCACGGTCAAGGTGGCCCGCGACGGCGCCGTCGCCATCCTGACGCTCTCCTATCCGGAACGCCGCAACGCCTTCTCGCTGCCGCTGCGCGCGGTGCTGCTGAAGGAGCTGCAAGCCGCGCTCGAGGACGAGGCCTGCCGGGTGATCGTGCTGACCGGGGAGGGCGCGAACTTCTGCTCCGGCGGCGACATCACCAGCTTCGACGGGGTGACGCCGGTCTCGGGCCGCGCGCGCATGCAGCGGGTGCACGCCATCGTCCGGCTCGTCGTGCGCGGCGAGAAGCCGGTGATCGCCGCCATCGAGGGCCATGCGGCGGGCGCGGGGCTCTGCTTGGCGGCCGCTTGCGACATGGTGGTGGCCGCCCGCGACGCCAGGCTCTCCTGCACCTTCAACAAGATCGGCCTCTTCCCGGACTTCGGCGGGGCCTGGTCGCTCCCCCTGCGCATGGGGATCGGCAAGGCGAAGATGCTGATGATGAGCGGCCGGGTGCTGGACGGCGAGGCGGGCGAGCGCCAGGGGCTGGTCGACCTCCTGGCCGAGCCGGGCCAGGCGCTGACCGCGGCGCTCGGCCTGGCGCACGACGTGGCCGCGACGGCGCCGCTGTCCAACGGCCTCCTGAAGGCCGTGCTCGCCCGCGGGCCCAGTTCGCTGGAAGAGGTGCTCGCCGCCGAAGCCGACGCGCAAGGCGTGCTCTACGGCTCCGAGGACTTCCAGGAAGGCCGCAGCGCCTTCCTCGAAAAGCGCTCGCCGACCTTCACGGGACGCTGAGCGGGCCGCACCCCGCTCCAGCCCTCACCCCACCGTCAGCACCACCTTGCCTACGTGGGCGCCGGCTTCGAGGTGGGCGTGGGCTTCCGCCGCTTCGGCCAGGGGGAAGGTCTTGTCCACCGGCGGGCGCACCTTGCCCTGCTCGATCCACGGCCAGACCACCCGTTCCACCTCGGCTGCGAGGCGGGCCTTCTCGTCGGCGTCGCGCGGGCGCAGCGTCGAGCCGATGACCGTCGCGCGCTTCTGCATCAGGCGGAACACCGGAAGCATGACCTCGCCGCCGCCGAGGGCGGCGATGAAGACGATGCGGCCGCCGGTCTTCAGCGCGTCGAGCTCCTTCTTGAAATAGTCGCCGCCTACCATGTCGAGGACCACGTCGACGCCGCCCTCGCGCTTGGCGACCTCGGCGAAGTCCTCGTGCGTCGTGTCCACCGCCACGTCCGCGCCCAGGGCCTTGGCGGCGGCGGCCTTGTCGGCGCCCCGGCCGGTGGCGATCACCTTGGCGCCGGCGGCCTTGGCCATCTGGATGGCGGTGACGCCGATGCCGGAGGTGGCGCCGTGCACCAGGAAGGTCTCGCCGGCCTTCAGCCCGCCGTGCTCGAAGACGTTGGCGTAGACGGTGAAGACGGTCTCGGGCAGCGCGGCGGCCTGGACGAGGTCCAGCCCCTTCGGGATCGGCAAGGCGTGCCGGGCGTCGACGGCGGCATGTTCCGCATAGCCGCCGCCGCCCAGCAGCGCGCAGACCTGGTCGCCCGGCTTCCAGCGCCCGGCGCCCTCCACCACCTCGCCGGCGATCTCCAGCCCGAGCGTGTCCGGCGCCCCCGGCGGCGGGGGATAGTTGCCCTCCCGCTGCACGAGGTCGGGGCGGTTCACGCCCGCGGCGCGGACCGCGACCAGCAGCTGGCCGGGCTTGGGCCGGGGCGTCGGCGTGGTCTCCAGGCGCAGCGCCGAGGCCGGCCCCTTTCCGCCTTGGATGGTCACCGCCTGCATGGTCTCGGGCGCGGATTTGGTCATGGGTGTGGCTCCGGTGATCTTGCGCGTCGTGGGGATGCGCGGTTGGATAGCGGGCTCCGAGGGGGCCGGCAAAGGGAGGCTTGCTCATGGATGAACCCGCCGACGTTCGCCTGGGCCGCGGCCAGCGGCTGATCGAGGCCCTCCGGGAGGACCTGGAGCTTTACGCCGTCGCCGAGCTGGAGGAGCGGATCGAGCTTCTGCAGTCGGAGATCGCCCGCGTCCAGGCCCAGATCGACCGCAAGCAGGCCGGCCGGGCGGCCGCCGACGCACTCTTCTCCCCACGGGCCCTCTAGCGCCGCCTCCCGCTTCCCACTCTGGCACAGGTGTTGCACCGGCGCCGGCAAGACTTGATCAACCGTCCCGTGGCAGGAAAGCCGCTGGGCATGGGACAAAGATGACCGAAGCAATCACCCTGCCCTGGCGCGCCGACGTGATCCAGGATTTCGCCCGTTCGGAGCTCTTCGAGCGCACCTTCCAGGAAGGCATGGACCTGGTCGAGGAGACCGCCGCCTATCTGGACGGCGCGGGCCGGCAGGAGTCGAAGATGCTGTCGCGCAACGCGGCCCTGGCCTACGCCTCGGAGAGCATGCGGCTTACCACGCGGCTGATGCAGGTGGCCTCGTGGCTGCTCGTCCAGCGCGCCGTGCGGGAAGGCGACATGGAGCCGGGCGCCGCCTGCGAGGACCGCTACCGCCTGGCCGCCGAGGAGGTCTGCCGCAATCCGGAGCCGCCGGTGGACGAGCTGCCGGCGGGGCTGCTCGCGCTGCTGGAGCGCTCCGAGCGCCTCTACGAGCGCGTGCGCCACCTCGACCGGCGCATGTACGTCGAAGCCGAGGCGGCCGGGCCGCACCCGGTGCTCGCCCAGATGGACCGCCTGAAGATCGCGCTCGGCCAGTTCTGAAGACGCGTCCCCTCGGGGGCAGATCTGCGCCCAAACAGAAACGCCGCGGAGGTCTCCCCCCGCGGCGTTGGCGTCTTCGAGGCCGCCTGGCCGCCTACTTGCGGGTGAAGGCGCCGAACTTGGCGTTGAACCGCGACACGCGGCCGGCGCGGTCGATCAGCTGGTGACCGCCGCCGGTCCACGCCGGGTGGGTCTTCGGGTCGATGTCCAGGTTCAGCGTCGCGCCTTCCTTCCCGTAGGTCGAGCGCGTCTTGTAGGAGGTGCCGTCGGTCATCACCACGGTGATGAAATGGTAGTCCGGGTGCGTGTCTTGTTTCATCGCGCGGGCGCCTGACGTAAAGGAGCGGCCAAAGTGAACGGCCGCCAGCGAGGGCGGCCACAAAGGAAGCCGGGCGTATAGCCGAAAGCCCGCGCAAAACGCAAGGTGTGACGCGTATGAGTGGAGAGCCGGGCGCCGCCCCGTCCCCGGACGGCGGCGCGGAAGGACGCCCGGGCACGGGCGAGGCCCTGGCCCAGAGTCTGTCGGAGGCCGCCGGACGCCGCGCCAAGAGCCGCAACGTCCGCGCGCTCGGCCGGTTAGCCCCCTTCGTCGCGGCCCACGCCAACGACGCGGCCCTGTCGCTCTTCTTCCTGCTGATCTCGACCGGGTCCACGCTGGGGCTTTCCGGCGCGGTGCGGCTGCTGGTGGATCACCTCAGCCAGGCGCAGCGGGCGCACGCCACGCCGGCCTCCGTCGACCCCTGGTTCGTGATGATCGGCGCGGTGGCGATCGCCCTCGCGCTGGCCACCGCGGGCCGCTACTTCTTCATCACCAAGCTGGGCGAGCGCGTGGTGGCGGACCTGCGCAAGGCCGTCTACCGCCACATCCTGACGCTGGACCCGATGTTCTTTTTGAACACGCGGACCGGAGAGGTGCTCTCCCGGCTCACCACCGACATCCAGATCGTCGAGACCCTGGTGGGCACGTCGATCTCGGTGGCGTTGCGCAACCTGCTGACCCTGGTGGGCGCGATCTGCCTGATGGTGGTGGTGAGCCCGCACCTGACCGGGCTCGTCCTGCTGCTGATCCCGGTCGTGCTCGTGCCGCTGTTCGTCTTCGGCCGGCGGGTGCGCCGGCTCACCGCCTCCACCCAGGACCAGTTCGCCGCGGCCGTGGGGCACGCGGGCGAGAGCCTGGACGCGCTGGAGACCGTGCAGGCCTTCGGTCGCGAGGAGACCGCCGCCGAGCGCTTCGGGGCGGCGGTGGAGACCTCCTTCGGCACCTCGCTGCGCCGGATCCGGGCGCGGGCGCTGATGACGGCGCTGGTCATCGGCCTGGTGTTCGGCGGCGTGGTGCTGATCTTCTGGTTCGGCGTGCACCAGAGCCTGCGCGGCTCGCTGAGCGGCGGCGCGCTGATCCAGTTCGCCATCCTCGCTGTGCTGGCGGCGGGCGCGGTGGGCTCGCTGGGCGAGACCTGGGGGGACGTGCAGAAGGCCGCCGGCGCCATGGAGCGGATCGGCGACCTCCTGGACGCGCGGCCCCGCGTCGCCTCGCCGGCCGAGCCGAGGCCGCTGCCGAGCCCCGCCCGCGGAGAGCTCGCCCTCCAGGACGTCACCTTCGCCTATCCCGGCCGGCCGGACCTGCCGGCGCTGCGCGACTTCTCGCTGCACGTGCGGCCGGGCGAGCGGGTCGCGCTCGTGGGGCCGTCCGGGGCGGGCAAGAGCACGGTCTTCCGCCTGCTGCTGCGCTTCTACGACCCGCAGGCTGGCCGCATCCTGTTCGACGGCGTGGACCTGAGGCAGGCCGATCTTGCCGAGCTGCGCAGCCGCCTGGCCCTGGTGGCGCAGGATTCGCCGCTGTTCTCCGGCTCGGCGCTCGACAACGTGCGCTTCGGGCGCGGGGACGCCAGCCCCGAGCAGCTGCGCGCCGCGGTCCGCGCCGCCCAGGCCGAGGGCTTCCTTTCGGGTCTGCCGGAAGGGCTGGAGACCGCGGTGGGCGAGCGCGCCCGCAGCCTTTCCGGCGGCCAGCGCCAGCGCCTGGCCATCGCCCGCGCCCTGGTCCGCGAGGCCCCGGTGCTGCTGCTCGACGAGGCCACCAGCGCGCTCGACGCCGAGAACGAGCGCCTGGTCCAGGCCGCCCTCGACCAGGCCATGACCGGCCGCACCACCCTGGTCATCGCCCACCGCCTGGCCACCGTGCTGAAGGCCGACCGCATCGTCGTCATGGACGAGGGCCGCGTGGTCGAGCAGGGCTCACACGGCGAGCTGGTGGCGCGCAACGGGCTCTACGCCAGGCTCGCCGCGCTGCAGTTCGGCGAGGCGGCTTAGGCGC
>JAQGIJ010000534.1 GCA_028291285.1 Phenylobacterium sp.
CGATCACGTCGTGGCCGTTGGCGGCGGCGAACTCGAACACGTCGGCGCCGGTGGTCGCGTGCGGCGAGACCGTGGCGGCGTCGCCCCACATGCGGTCGTCGGCGCCCTGGCCGCTGATCAGCCGGTCATCGCCGCCGCGGGCGTGGTCGGCCAGCACCTGGCCGTCGCCGTAGAGGTCGGAGCCCTGCAAGCCGTAGGTCGCGTTGGCGGTGTGGCCGATCAGCAGGTCGTTCCCGCCCACGGCGTGGCCGCTCAGCGTCTGGGCGTCGCCGTAGAGCACCACGCGGCCGTTCGGGGAGGTCCCGAGCAGCTGGTCGTTCCCGCCGTGCGCCCGTCCGGGGAGGGTCTGGGCGTCGCCATAAGCGACGGCGGAGTCGCTGGCCGAGACCATGATGTCGTCGTTCCCGCCGACCGTGCGGCCGCTCATGTGCAGGGCGTCGCCGTAGGCGACGGCGGTGAATTCGCCGTTCGCCGAGATGAAGTCGCCACCGCCGCGGGCCCGTCCGGTCATGTCGAAAGCGTCGCCGACGATGGTGGCGTTCTGGCGGTTGCCGATGACCAGGTCGTCGTCTCCGCCCACCGCGTGGCCGGTGAGCAGCCGCGCGTCGCCGACCAGGGTCGAGACGCGCAGGTTGGAGATGCTTGCGTCGACGTCGTGGATTGTCTGGTTCGCGGCGTGGGTCCGTTCGCCCAGCGTTCCGTCCGTGTCGCCGAAGGTGAGAAAGCCCCACTTGGGGTCGTTGGGGATGATAACCGGCATGGCGGTTCTTGCTCCAGAGGCGCAACGGGGCGGCAGGAGGGAAGTTCCGGCTAGCGTCTCGACCCCGCCGGAAAGCGGAGATCGCGAAGATCTCAGATCGGGCGGCTGCTGGCGGCCGCAATCTAAGGTTTACACATTAGTGCACGTTATAGGCGAGTGGCTGGGTGAGTTGCGAGTCTCGCTCCAAGCACCTCGGGAGTGCGCGCGTGCTGAAATCCTCGAGAGGCGGCGAGCTCGCCGAAGCCTCCGCCCCGGAAGGCGTGAGCGCATTCAACACCGGCGACCGCGACAGGATCACGACCTCGGGGTGGGCCTGGGGGCTCGCCGCCGTCTTCATCGTGGCGGTCTCGCTGGCGCCGTTCCTGGTCGTCGACGTACCGGCGGTGCTGGACTACCCGAACCATCTGGCCAGGTTCTACATCCTCGCCCATCCGCACGATCCCGTTCTGTCGCTGATGTACGCGCCGCACTGGGCGGTCCTGCCGAACGTCGGCATGGACCTCCTGGGGCAGGCGCTCCTGCGGGTCGCCCCGCCGTCGGTGGGCGGCCGGATCATACTTGCGCTGAGCCTTCTGGCGCCGGCGGCGGGGACGACGCTCTACGCCCGAGCGGCGTTCGGACGCTGGACCTGGTGGTCGCTGGGCGCAGGCGTCATCGCCTTCAACGGCATCTTCTCCCTGGGCTTCATGAACTTCCTGCTCGGGCTGGGCCTCGCGCTGGCTGGCGCGGCGGCGTGGCGCGCGCTGCGGCGGCGCGGACGCGATGCGGTCACCGCCCTGGCCGGCGCCGTGATCGGCCTGGCCGTATTCTTCTGCCACCTGTCGGGGTTCGGCTTCTTCGCCCTCCTGGTCGGCGCCCAGGAAGCCGATGAGCTTTATCGCGAGCGGCGGGCAGGGCGCCTGTCGTCGCGGCGTCTGGTCGCCGCCGCCGTCCGGCTCGCCGTCGCCCTCGGGCCGCCCCTGGCGCTCTACGCCCTCACCCACCGGGCGACGGAACACGGCGATGCGCTGGGCTGGAAATGGCGGCCCAAGCTCGTCGAGGCGCTGATCCCCTTCATGGCTTACGACCGGCGCGCGACCTTGATCATGGCCGTGGTTGTCGGCGCCGTGGCCATCCTGGTTTGGCGGCAGGCGCGGCGCGCGAGTGGCGTCGTCCTGGCCTTGGCCCTTCTTGCGATCCTTTACCTCGTCGCGCCCTTCGAGGGGGCGGGCGGGACCTTCGTGGACACCCGGCTGCCGCTGATGGCGGCCTTGTTGCTGTTCGCCGGCCTCGAGCCCAGCCTCTCGCGCCGGGCCGGCAGGGCGGCCGCGGCCATCTTCGCGCTCCTGGCGCTGGGCCGGGCGGCGGAGGTGGGGGTCGCCTGGCAGGGGCGCGGCCGGGACCTGGCGGAGCTGCGCGCGGAACTGGCCTAACTCCCGCCGGGCGCGAAGGTCCTGCCGGCGCGAACGCCGTTTTCCAACGCCTACGGCCAGCGCAACGGCCGGGCGCTGCCGAACGTCGAGCCCCTCGACGGCCACCTGGCCGGCCTCGCCGTCATCGAACGCCGCGCCTTCTGGCCAACCTTGTTCGCCGACCCGAGCCAGCAGCCTGTGGTGGTCCGCCCACCCTACCGTCAGATGTCCCAGCCGTTGGGCGCCGCCGCCGTCTGGCGTTACCTACTCGACGAGCCCGCGACCCCCCGCGAGGTCGCCGAGTTCCCCTATCTCGCCGACTGGCGCAAGCGGTTCGACTATGTGCTGGTGGTGGGGCCTGAGCCCGCGCAAGACAATACGCCGGGCGGCCTCGTACTGATCCGCGCGGGCGAGGCCGCATCTCTCTATCGTATTGATCACCGCGGCCGCGAAGATCGTCAGCCGCGCTGACCGCGCCACCTGGCGCAACGCAGCCCGTTGGGGCAGATCGCGACCCACAGCAGACATCCGCGGGAAGACGCCGCGCGATGCGTCGTGGTCTCAGCCGCACAATCGCGGGCCGTCTTCCCGCTCTTGGCCAAGGGCGACGGCAGATAGCAAGTTTCATCGGGGGTGAAGGCGAGAGGACTCGGCATCGCCTCACACGGGAAGATCACATTTCAGGCGCACCGCTCCCGCCGAGTGGCAGTAATATATTTAGGAAATATACGACCTCCAAATAAAGAACTACGTCCGGAGGAACCTTAGCTATTACTACGCATTTAGGCTCGGCACCCAAGATATTATGATGCGGAGATTTCACGTGAACACGAAACTTCTTGTCCTGAGCGCCAGCCTGGCTACGGCCCTTGCGCTCCCGGCGTTTGCCCAGACCACCACCTCGACCACAGTCACCACCGAGAAGTCCCATGCCGGCGCAAGCGCTGGCGTCATCGGCGGCGCGGCCACCGGCGCCCTGGTCGGCGGTCCGGTCGGCGCGGTCGTGGGCGGCGTGATCGGCGCCGTGGCTGGCTCGACGATGGACCCGCCTGCCGAGGTGAAGACCTATGTCCGTAGGACGCATGTGGAGCCGGTGGTCTACACAGGCCCAGTGGCGCTCGGCGATGAACTGCCCGCCACCGTCACGGTCTATGATGTGCCCAAGTACGAGCGCTACCGTTGGACCTATGTGAACCACCAGCGGATCCTTGTGGACAACAGCACGCACAAGATCGTCTCGGTCATGGATGACGATAAGTAGGGATCAGCCGCCGGCGTCTACGCCGACCGGTTTCGGAAGGATGGCCCAGGTTCGCCTGGGCTTTCTTTTTCCGGCGGGCGAAAGCTGAGCCCGTCACGGCGCACGTCGGCAGAGCAGACGTCTTCGCACGCCCGGCGCGAAGGGCTACATCCCCAGCATGGCCGAAGCGTTCAACGACAGGGTGCTGAGCGGCTCGAAGGCCGAGCTCTACGCCCAGGCGGGCGAGGAGATCGCCGCGGTGCTGGCCGGCGAGCCGAACCTCACCGCGCGTATGGCGACGGTGGCTTCGATGCTGGCGGCGACCTTCGACCATTACTTCTGGACGGGCTTCTATGTCGTCGATCCCGAGCGGCCGCAGGAGCTGGTGGTCGGGCCCTATCAGGGCACGCTGGGCTGCCTCCGGATCGCCTTCGGCCGCGGCGTCTGCGGGGCTGCCGCCGCCACGGGCGAGACCCAGCTCGTGGCGGACGTGCACGCCTTTCCCGGCCATATCGCCTGCGACAGCCGCTCGGCCAGCGAGATCGTGGTCCCGGTGTTCGACCGCGACGGACGGCTGATCGCGGTCTTCGATGTTGACTCCGAGACGCCGGCGGCATTTGACCGTGACGACCAGCGGGGCCTGGAGCGGATCCTGCGGCAGGTCTTCGCGGCCTGAGCGCCGCCGGGGCCGGCATTGCATTCCGCTGCGGCGCCCTCCTACATCTCGGCTGAAGGCGCGGACGGCCGCGCAAGGTTTCCAGGGAGCTTCTCATGGCTGAGGCCTACATCGTCGCCGCATCGCGCACCGCCGGCGGGCGCAAGGGCGGTCGTCTGCGCGGCTGGCACCCGGCCGACCTCGCGGGCCTGGTTCTGGACGACCTCATCGCGCGCACCGGCGTCGACCCGGCACGTGTCGAGGACGTGATCATGGGCTGCGTGACCCAGGCCGGCGAACAGTCGAACAACGTCGCGCGCAACGCCATCCTGTCCTCCAAGCTCCCCGAAAGCGTGCCCGGCACCACCGTGGACCGTCAGTGCGGCTCCTCGCAGCAGGCGCTGCAGTTCGCCGCCCAGGCGATCATGAGCGGGACCATGGACGTGGTGATCGCCTCGGGCGTGGAGAGCATGACCCGCGTGCCGATGGGCCTGGCCGCGGCGCTGCCGGCGAAGGAAGGCCTGGGCGGGCCGGGCAGCGCCAACATGGCCAAGCGCTACCCCAACATCCAGTTCTCCCAGTTCATGGGCGCCGAGATGGTGGCCGAGAAGTACGGACTGACGAAGGACGAGCTCGACGAGTTCGGCTACCTCAGCCACCGGCGCGCGGTCGCCGCGACCCAGGGCGGCCAGTTCAAGGACGAGATCGTCGCCGTCGAAGGCGTCGACGCCGAGGGCAATTCGATGCGCCACGACGTCGACGAGGGCATCCGCTTCGAGGCCAGCCTCGAGGCCATGAAGGGCGTGAAGCTGCTGCGCGAAGGCGGCCGCATCACCGCGGCGACCTCCAGCCAGATCACCGACGGCGCCTCGGGCGTGATGGTGGTGTCGGAGAAGGCGCTGAAGGAGCTGAACCTCACCCCGCTGGCGCGCATCCACCACATGAGCGTGCTCGGCGGCGATCCGGTGATCATGCTGGAAGCGCCGATCCCGGCCACCCAGCGCGCCCTGCAGAAGGCCGGTATGTCGATCGACGAGATCGACCTGTACGAGGTCAACGAGGCCTTCGCCTCGATCCCGGCGGCCTGGCAGAAGACCCTCGGCGCCGATCCGGAGAAGCTGAACGTCAACGGCGGCGCCATCGCGCTCGGCCACCCGCTCGGCGCTTCGGGCACCAAGCTGATGACCACCCTGCTCTACGCGCTGAAGAACCGCGGCAAGCGCTACGGCCTGCAGACCATGTGCGAAGGCGGCGGCCTGGCCAACGTCACCATCGTCGAGCGGCTCTGAGGTCGGGCCGTGGGGGGGCGGGTCTACGCAATCACCGGCGCTTTCGGCGTGCTCGGATCGGCCGTGGCGAAAGCCGCGGCCGGTGAGGGCGCCCGCCTGGCGTTGATCGATTTCGCCAAGGTGGCGCCGGCGGGCCTGCCGGCGGGCGACGAGGTGCTGGTGCTGGGCGGGGTCGACCTGACCGACCCGGCGGCGGCCCGCGAGGCGGTGGCGGCGGTCGTCGAGCGCTTCGGCGAGCTGGACGCGCTGATCAACCTCGCTGGCGGCTTCCGGTGGGAGACGCACGAGGGCGGCGATCCGGAGACCTGGCGCACCCTGTTCCGGATGAACGTCGAGACCACGGCCAACGCCAGCCGCGCCGCGCTCGGGCCGCTGAAGACCAGCGGCTCGGGGCGGATCGTCAACGTCGGCGCCAACGGTGCGGTCAAGGCGGGCGCCGGCATGGGCGCCTACGCCGCCTCCAAGGCCGGCGTGCACCGGCTCACCGAGGCGCTGGCCGAAGAGCTGAAGGCGGACGGGG
>JAQGIJ010000585.1 GCA_028291285.1 Phenylobacterium sp.
GGCGCGAAGTGGTGGAACATGTGCCCCAGTCCAGGCAGGACCGTTAGAGAGGCCCCCGGTATCTCCTTGGCGAGGCGTTCCGCCTGACGCTTCGGGCTCAAGATCTTGTCTTTCGCGCCCACGATGATCGCGACCCTTGCCGGGTAGGCGCCATAGCTCTGGCTCAGCTGGTGCAGCGCAACTGAGGTCTGGACGAAGTCGGCGCCATCCGCCCTCATCGCGGAAGGAAGGCCGCTCATCGCCTTGGGAAATTCGCGCTCGAAGCGCTCTGTCGGCTTCTGTGGAAGGAAGATCGCCCGCAACGCCCGATTCATCAGCGCCGGGTCCCAGAGCGCAAACAGGCTGCGCGAGAAGAGAAACCCCGCGCCGGGAACGACGTGCGCCGCCGGGCCGATGTGCCCAGGTCCCCACCCGGGATAGGCGAGCGGCGCCAACGCCAGTACGCCTGAGATCTCGTCCGGGTACGCGGCGCCATAGGCCAGCGCCACCGCCCCACCCAGAGAGTGCCCGACGATCACGGGACGGACGAGCCCGAGCTCGTTCACCGCGGCGCGGATGGCTTCTGCCTGGTCGACGGCGGACGCTCGCCTAAGGTCACCCTGGCTGTGCCCGTGCCCCGGACGATCGAACACCGTCACGCGATAGCGGGCTGAGAGTGTGTCCACGGGGCCGGCGAGCATCTCCTGAAGATTCGTCGCCGCGCCGTGAATCAACACCACGTCCGGCCCGCTTCCCCGCTGGACGTAGTGCAGGCGCCCCCTTGGTCGCCCGACAAATGCCCCGTTAGGGCGATTGCTCGTCCAGACCATCCGGCTTCGAACGACGCCGATCACGGCGCCGGCTAATGCCGCCAGCGTAAAGCCGGCGGTCAGATACGCAGCGGCAGGGTGTTTTTTCATGGGGAGCGAACGCCCTGGCGGAAGCCAAGTTGCCGCAATGCAGCATCACGTTTTGCAAGGCGCCATCCTGACTGGCGTGGCGCCCACCAGGACGACCCCGGCCGAGAGCTGCGCCCGCCGCGGCGGCGCTCGTGGACGAGCGGAAGCGTGGGGCGCGCTCTGCTCCGCCGCTAATGACGGCACGCCTGAAAAGAGAACTGGAGCGCTCAGGTTTTCGCCTGTGAGGCGAAGTCACCGCCGCAGCTTGGGCGGCGCGGCGCTCATGCGTCGCCGGATCTCTCAACCCTGACGACTATACAATAGGCTTCTCACATAAGTTGAAATGCGCCGACAGAGCATGCATTGCTTGACTCGGCGCACACCTGGGGGCGCCATTGTTTTGTACGCGGCGGCAAGCGTTGCCGTAATTCTTTTACTCACCTCTGAGGTGATGGTTGGGACAGCGAATGAAGGAGCTTAATACTCGCCAGCAGGCGAGCCGGTCAGGGCGCGCACGGCGACTCACGGACCCCGTCGCGCAACAGAAGGCGCTCAGGAGCATGGGGGTCGAGGTTTCCGTGGAAGTGCTCCGCACCCTGCCGCCGGGCGGCTGGGTTCGCTTCGCCCCGGACGGCGAACCGTTGTGGTCGGCCCGGAAGCGTCCTGGCTGAGTCAGGCTCGCTGGAGCGCCAGGTGGCCGGGGTCTTCCGGCTCGAGCGCCTCGGCCTGGCAGAGATGGTCCTTCACCGGACCCATCGCCTGAAGCGCTACGTCATTGAACGGCGCGACGAGCGCGGCCAGCACATCGGTAAATGGCGCCAAGCCCGCACGGAAGTCCGCCAGGATGCAGGCGGCGTGGCGGGCGGCCTCGTCCGCTCGAAGCTCGTCGCGCTTCGTCCGCTCAGCCTGGAAATCGATGATGGCAGACCCTGCCGCATGGAGCGGTCTGCTCTCCGGGCGATATAGCGTCATCGCGTCCTCCTGTGTCGGAAGAAGGGGAGCGCGCAGATCCTCACCGCACCATTAACGACGGGGCGAGAATTTGGACCGCTCCGCCAAGGCGCGGCCCGCTGAGCTCGGACGTTGGGCGGTCCGAAACCCAGTCGTGAGCCTAGAGCGACGAAAGTGGCGGAATGTGGTGCGAATCTTCAGCGGGCGACTGCAGGGGGCGGGTAAACGACCTGCAGTTACGCCTACGGCGGCCGTGCGCCAGCGCAGCTTCAACTCCCCTGGGGAGACGCCGTTGATCGGTTACGCGCGAGCTTTACGGTCTTGCGGCCTCGCACCTTCGCGGTCTCCGACTCCGTTCGCCGCCGCCAGCACCGCCAGGAATCGCGCGGACTGAACGGATCGCCGACGTGATAGGCCGCGATCAGCGCCGCCAGTCCCTTCACCTCGGGCAGCAGAATTGGCCGAAGGCGGACGTAACCGGCGTTGCGCAGCGCCTCGACCCCGTGGCCCACGCCCCCCGCCTTGCGGGCGGCGGCCTCGACCGCCTCGTCGTCGCAGCCGAGCCAATGGGCGAGGAGGCGGGTGCGCAGCTTGGAAATCTCCCGCCGCGCGCTTGCGGCAGCCGGCCCGTCGGCCTCGAAGCTCATGTCGCACTCGGTGTCGAAGCCCAGCGAGCGATTGTTGATGTTGGCCGAGCCGATCCTCAGCAGGCGGTCGTCGATGAGCGTGAGCTTGGAGTGGACGATGA
>JAQGIJ010000586.1 GCA_028291285.1 Phenylobacterium sp.
CGGATCGTCAACGTCGGCGCCAACGGTGCGGTCAAGGCGGGCGCCGGCATGGGCGCCTACGCCGCCTCCAAGGCCGGCGTGCACCGGCTCACCGAGGCGCTGGCCGAAGAGCTGAAGGCGGACGGGGTCACCGTCAACGCCGTGCTGCCCTCGATCCTCGACACGCCCACCAACCGGGCAGACATGCCCGGGGCCGATTTCGACGCCTGGGTGAAGCCGGAGGACCTGGCCGCGGTGATCCTGTTCCTGGCCTCGGAGCCCGCCCGCGCCATGACCGGCGCGCTGGTCCCGGTCACCGGCCGGGTCTGAATCCGACGTGATCGCCGTTCACGGAACGGCGGACGCTGGACGCCGGTCGCGAATCCTAAACCATTCTCGCCCCAGATACGCCGCCACGACAGCAGGCGCGGAGGGGATCTGGCCATGTACGGGGAACGGACGCGGCGGCTCGCCGCCGTGAGCATCTTCGCCTTGGCCGCGGCCGGGGCCGGGGCCGCCCAGGCGCAGCAGAGCGTCGCGCTCGAGGAGATCGTCGTCACCGCCCAGAAGCGGGAGCAGCCGGCGCTCGAGGTGCCGATCTCGCTGACCGCGCTAAGCGGCGCACGCCTGGAGCAGCTGGGCGTCCACACCCTGGCCGACCTCGCCCTCTACACGCCGGGCCTGCGGGTGCAGGAGCAGTCGCCGAACAACCCGGGCTATGTGATCCGCGGCATCACCTCGGACAACACCAACGCCTTCGAGGAGCCGCGCGTCTCCATCTTCCAGGACGGCGTCTCGATCTCCAAGGCGCAGGCCTCCTACGTCGAGCTGTTCGACCTGGACCGGGTGGAGGTGGCCAAGGGCCCGCAGTCCACCCTGTTCGGACGCGCAGCCCTGATCGGCGGCGTCAACCTGATCCAGAACAAGGCCTCGCTGGAGGGCTTCGACGGCTCCCTGCACGGCGAGGGCGGCGAGCTCGGCTACGCCATGGGCGAGGGCGCCGTGAACCTGCCGGTCTCCGACAGCGTGGCGCTGCGGCTGGCCGGACGCGTGCGCCAGCGCGACGGCTATGTGAAGAACGCGCTCGGCGGCGCGGACTTCCAGTCGGTGGACACCTGGGCGTTGCGCGCGGCGCTGAAGTTCGCGCCCGACCCGCGGCTGAACGCCGACCTGATCGTCAACTACCAGGAGGACCACCCCAGCGGCACGGCCTTCAAGTCGAAGAACTTCTCGCCCACCGATCCCACGACCGGCCAGGTGCTGGCGAGCCGCGCGCCCTGGGACGCCGCAGCCCTCTCAGCCCCCGCCGACTTCCCGGGCGGCAACAGGCTCGGCGTCGACCGCACGGTGGGCGGCGCGACCGGGCTGGTGGACTTCAAGCTCAACGATGCGCTCACGCTGCACTCGATCAGCGCCTTCCGCCGCTACACCACCAAGGAGGTGTTCGACGCGGACGGCACCTCGCTGCCGATCCTGACGGGCCTGAACGACGGCAGGGGCGACCAGTGGAGCCAGGAGTTCCGGGTCAATTACGACGCCGGCAGCCGGCTGCGCGGCTTCGTCGGCGCGAGTCTCTTCAAGACCAGCGACGACCAGCGCGTGCCGCTGGAGTTCGACGAGCGCGTCAGCCTGGCCCAGCTCACCGGCCAGCTGAGCGCCAGCGCCCTGGGCCTGGGCCTGCCGGCCACGACGCCGGCGCCGATGGCGGTGTTCGGCAACACCGCCTTCACCGGGCGCCTGCTGCGGGCCCTGTACACCGGGCTGAGCGGCCAACAACCCCCGAGCAACGTCGATTTTGCGGCGATCGCCGCCAACCTCTCGCCCAACCACGTGGAGCAGGCGTCGCTGACCAGCGACGTGCGCGCGGCCGACCTGTTCGGCGACGCGACCTTCAAGGTGACCGAGCGGTTCGAGGTCTCCGGCGGGCTGCGCTACAGCCACGAGAAGGCGACCACCGGCTACGGCGCCAGCGTCACCCAGCGCAGCGTGCTCGGCGGCGTGATCGGCGCGGCGCAGCTGGCCGCGGCCGGGGCCACCACCCAGGCCGGGCAGATATTGGGCGCCCTGCAGTCGCCGAACGTCCAGCAGATCCCAGCCTCGCTCCTGCCGCTGTTCGGCCTGACCGACCAGCCCACCGCCAACAACGGCGACATGACCAAGGGCTCGCTCACCGACGACGGGCTCACCTGGCGCCTGGTGGGCCGCTACACCCTCTCGCCCGACGCCAACGTCTACGCCTCCTACGCCCGCGGCCGCAAACCGCCGGTGCAGTCGGCCGGCGGCCCCACCATCCCCGGCGGCGCGCCGAACCTCGGCGAGATCGCGGCCGAGACGGTGGACAGCTACGATGTGGGCGCCAAGGCGGCCCTGCTCGACCACCGGCTGAGGGCCGACGTGGCCTTCTACGATTATGAGTACCGGCACTTCCAGACCGTCGAGCAGCGCGGAGTGGTGTTCATCGCCACCGACGCCGGCAAGGCGAAAGCCTACGGCCTGGAGGCGCAGCTCACCTGGGCCGCCGCGCCGGGCCTGGACCTCTACGCCACCTACGCCTACAGCCACGCCCGGCTGCGGAGCGGCCTCTACGCCGGCAACCACTTCCGGCTGTCGCCCGACCACGCCTTCTCGCTGGCGGCGACCTGGAGTGTCCCGGCGTTCGGCGGGCGCTTCCAGGTGCTGCCGAGCTACAGCTGGCAGTCGATGGTCTTCTTCGCCGACAACAACGACCGGCCGGAGTTCCAGCAGCCGCCGAACGCCCTGGTGGCCGACAACGTGCAGGACGAGCTGCAGAAGGGCTACGGCCTGGCGAACCTGCGGGTTTCATGGTCGCCGCAGGGCGGTCGGGCGACCTTCGAGGTCTTCGCCACCAACCTGTTCGACAAGAAGTACCTGATCGACGCGGGCAACACCGGCGACAACTTCGGCCTGCCGACCTTCATCGCCGGTCCGCCGCGGGTGGTCGGCGCGGGGGTCTACTACCGCTTCCGGTAAGAGCGGCCTCAGCTGCGCGAGGCGTGCTCGGGCTTACCCTTGCGCTTGGTGGAGGCCATCTTCTCCAGCTCCGTCTCGCTCATGGACTCGGCCATGTGCTTGGAGGGCTCGCGGGCCTTGGACTTAGGCGTCTCGCCGCGCTTGACCGATAGCGCCGCGCCGGCGGCTTTCTGCTGGGCCTTGGACTTTGCGGGCATGGGGTGTGCTCCTCTCGCGTGTCGCCCAGACGAACACGCGAACGGCCGGGCGGGTTCACGCGGCGCGAACCGCCTTCCAGGGCAGGCCAACGCAGCGGCCGTACGCCCCCTCCGTCTCGGCGCTGGCGCGCCGATCCACCTCCCCCGCGTTGCGGTGGAGGATCTTGGCCCAGATGCTCCACCGCTTGCGGGGGAGCTGTCAGCGAAGCTGACT
>JAQGIJ010000598.1 GCA_028291285.1 Phenylobacterium sp.
GTGGAGGCGCGCGACAACAAGCGCCCCCAACTGTCCGACCTGCGGGAATCCGGCTCGATCGAGCAGGACGCGGACATGGTGATGTTCATCTACCGCGAGGAATACTACCTCAAGCGGGCCGAGCCGAAGCCGAACAGCGCCGCCTACGAGGCCTGGGCCGCCCAACTCTCCGAGTGCCAGGGGCAGGCCGAGATCATCCTCGGCAAGCAGCGCCACGGCCCGATCGGCACCATCCACCTCGCCTTCAACGAAGACCTGACGAAGTTCAGCAACCTCGCGCGCGATGGCTACCGCGGCGGCGGCGGCGACTTCGGCCAGGCCCGCAACCCATCCGGTGACCAGTGATGTCAGCGCCGCTCACGCCGCCCGACTGCGATCTCCAGGACTATCCCTTCATGCCGCTCCACGTCGCCCGCCTGCGCGACAGCGATCTGGCGGCCGAGGAGGATCCCGAGGCCTGCTGGTATGCGGTGCTCCTCTGGGCGGCTTCCTGGCACCAGCTGCCCGCCGCGTCCCTGCCGGACAATGACGCGGTGCTCACGAAGCTGATCGGCCTTGGCCGCGACCTAAAGACCTTCCGCAAGCACAAGGCCGGCGCCCTCCGCGGGTTCGTGCTTTGCGACGATGGGCGCCTCTACCATCCCATCGTTGCGGAACAGGCCCTCGCGGGCTGGCGCGGCAAGCTGGAGCAGCGCTGGCGGACTGAGTGCGCGAAGATCAAGAAGCGCAACCAGCGCGACGACACCAAGATCCCGCTCCCCACCTTCGCCGAGTTCATGGCGACCCTTCCTGAGACATCCCGTCTCCTGATTGTCCCTGGGGACATTGAGATCCGTCCCGAGGGACAGGCCGCCACGTCCCCAGGGACAGAGGGGTCGTGTCCCCAGGGAAATGGCATCCAAGAGAAAGGGAAAGGGACAGGGACAGGGACAGGGACAGGGAATCTATTTGAGGATGCTGACGCATCCCCTGTCGGCGGCGGGCCGACCGACCCGGTCCGAGAGGCGTTCGAGGCCTACAACTCGATGGCGGGGCGACTAGGCCTGCCCATCGCCAAGACCCTCGACAAGTCGCGGCGCGGGGCCATCGCTGGCCGCCTGAAGGACGGTGGCCCCGAAGCATGGGGCGCAGCCCTCGACGCCGTCTCCCGCAGCGATCACTGCCGCGGCGTGAACGACCGCGGCTGGAAGGCAGATCTCGACTTCGTCTGCCAGCCCAAGTCCTGGCGGCGCCTGTTGGAGGGCTCCTATGGCGGCGCGGAGATCCCTGCGCAGTCGTCGGCGGCGCCGGTCGCTTGGGGCGGACCGGCCGACGTGCTCGCGGCGATCACGGGCCACCAGCCGGTCGACTGGGCCGTCTTCCACCTCTCGAAATGCCGCTGGGATGCCGAGACGCGAACTCTGACCGGTCCGGTCGCCAGCGTGCTCATGCTCAAGCAGGAAGCGGGCTCTTCGCTCGCAGGCATCGGTGTGAAGATCGCGGCTGAGGACGGGCGCGCCGCATGACCGACGACCTCGACGAATCCGCCATCGACGCCATCGAGCGCCTGCTGCGCCCCCTGAACCGCGGCCAGAAGCCCTCTGCGCTCAAGGCCCTGATGCGGCTCTCGGGCAACGCCCTTGCAGCGCTGACACACCACCAGGAGGCCGCGTCGGAGCACACGCGGCTTGGCCACCAGCATTTCGTGAGGGGAGCGCGGAGATGAGCGAGCGCCTGACCCACGGGCGCGTCGAGTTCGCTGAGGCCGCGGCCTTCGTGAGCCAGCACCATCGCCATCACACACCCCCCGTCGGCCACCTGTTCAGCATCGGCGCCTTCGCTGGAGATCAACTCTGCGGCGTCGCCATCGTTGGCCGGCCGGTCTCGCGGGGGCGCGACGATGGGCTTACCGCCGAGCTCACCCGGCTTTGCACGGACGGCACCAGGAACGCGGCCTCGTTCCTCCTGGGCCGAGCCGCCAAGGCCGCGCTCGCGCTCGGCTATCGACGGATCGGGACCTACACGCTCGGCAGCGAGACCGGAGCAAGTCTGCGCGCCGCCGGCTGGCGCGTCGTTGCCGAAGTGAAAGGCCGGAGCTGGGACACGCCAGGCCGCCGCCGCACCGACAAACACCCGACCGAGGACAAGCTTCTGTGGGAGCCCGCGCAGTGACCAAACCCGCCACCCACCTCCACGACGCCGAGCCCGCCGCCTGGCGCGGCGAGAAGCGGCCGGAGCCGACACCGGAGCAGACCAAGCTGTTCCGCGCCTGCGCCGCGCTCAGCGCCGCCCAGGAGGCGGTTCGGACCCACGACGGCGCCCGCAGCGGCCCGGCGTGGGCGCGCAAGACCGAGGCTTTCCGCGAGGCCTGGGACCAGTTCAATGCCGTGTTCAGGGCGATCAAGGGGGAGGAGGGATGAAGTTCCGCAAGAAGCCCGTCGTCATCGACGCCGTGCAGTGGACCGGCAAGAACACGTTCGAGGCCGTGACGTTCATAGAGGGCGCGAGGCCGGACATTCGCCACCCGATGGCCCTGGAAGCCTGGGACGCCTACTGCGAGGACGCCGAGCGCAACGGACTGAAAATCCGCACCCTGGAGGACGGTCCGAACGGCGAGGCGAAGCACGTCGCGAGCCCCGGCGACTGGATCATCCGCGGCGTCCAGGGCGAGTTCTACCCCTGCAAGCCTGACATCTTCGCGCAGACCTACGAGCCGGCGGAGGGCGCATGAGCATCCACCACCCCACCGTGATGCACTTCGGGCCCGCCAGGATCATCTCCCCCGACGGCTCTGACGCGATCCCGGCCGACCTCTGGCCGGAGCTGGAGTTGCTGATGCTGGCGGAGCCGGAACCGGGGGAGCTGAAGGCCTGGGAACGGCGGCTCGAGGATCGGCTCGGCGTCACCCAACAGCACCGCCGCGCCATCAACCGCGAGCCCGACAGCACCGCCCCGCCCTGGAACATCCTCTGCGTCTCGCCGCGGATGGAGCGGAAGGTCGAGGAGACGCTGCGGGACGCCGGACTGCAGGTCTATGTGCCGGTCGAGACCTATCGCCGGCCGCGGAGCTGGAAGAACCTGACTCGGCCGCTGATGCCCGGCTACCTCTTCGCCCAGCTCGCGGATGATCGGTCCCTCGACATTGCACGCGCGAATCACGCTGTCCGCCGGGTGATGTGCCAGGAAGGCCGCCCCGTCCGCGTCGACGCCATCGTCATCGGCTCGATCATCCTGGCGGAAGCGTGCGGCGAGTTCGACCAGACGTGGAACGCGCCCGCCCCCCTGAAGGACAAAAGCCGGGGGCGGCGGCCGACGAAATCGGTCTGGCGGAAGGGGCAGCGCGTGCGCGTGGTCGGCGGCCCGTTCGCAGGCTTCCTCGCCGAGATCGTCAAGGCGGACAGGGCCGACCGGATCGAGACCTTCGTCACGATCTTTGGCCGGGTGACCCCTGTCGAGCTGCACGAGGACATGCTGGAGGAGGGCGACGGCTGACGCAAAGCGTGGCCGTAAACTTGACATTAACCTGTCTGGCCGCAATCCTCCGAACTGCATAGCCTGCTTCGGCAGGAAGAGTGGCGGAACTGCGCGGCTCCCAGGAGCGACTGACGCGACCGCCCGAGGCCCGCGAAAACGTCGCGGCGACCTCCCACTGCCATAGCCATGCCTGAGCAATCCGACCTCTCGGAGCAAGCCCATGCGCCCATCCGAACCCCAGTGGCGCGTCGACGTCTGCCTCTCCGCCGCTGTCGTCGCCACCATCCTCGTGATCGGCCTGTTCGCCCGCCTGGCTCCGGTGGACTGACGATGTCGGCCGGCTATCTCAGCACCTGCTGCGGCGCCGAGGTGGACTGCGACGGATTCGGGACGATCATCTGCGCCAAGTGCGGCGACTACACCGTCGCCCGTCGCGTGGTGAAGCGGGACCTGATCGAGTGGCTGTTCAAGCCTGAAACCGGGCCCAGACCCAAGGGTGAGGCGGTGTTCATCCGGCGGGGAAGGTCGATCGCGCTGGAGCAGCCCGGCGCGGTGCGCGGCAAGCCGGACGGGTGGAGTTGGGGCGGGGCTTAGGGTAGGAATGGCGATGGCAGCAATTCTTCCTCCAGGGCACCACTCCGAGGTTGTGCTTTGGGTCCCGGGGCCGAAGGATGCTCTCGCTGCATGCCAAGCGCAGTCAGCCGCGAAAAACGGCATGGTCGCGCGCGTGTTTATTGGCGGTGACGGCTCGTTCCTGATCGAATGCACTACAACACCGGATGGTCCGCTTCGCGTTGACGAAAAGCCGCCCAAGGCATTCATGATTTGTAGGTCGCGCTGGAAGTTCGAGCCTACCGACCAGCGGCCATTCTGCCGCCTGGCGAAATAGCCGGGGCCTAGCGCTTCCCGGTCTTCTGGATCGGTCCGCGGCGCACGTCGCCGCCGAACGCCACCTTGATCGCCAGCTTCTCGGGATTTGCCGCCGGCGCGGCTGCAGCAGCCTTAGGGGCCGGCTTCGCCGCCTTCATGACTTGCTCCGGCGTCGCGCCCGTGTCCGCCGCCTTCTCGCCCAGCCTGTAGGCTCGCGTCAGAACGGCGACCAACTCGGCGTTGACCGCCAGGCCCTTCGCCGCAGCCTCCCCCTTGATGTGCTCCAGGAGCCACGACGGCAGGCGGACACTGAGCGGCGGGTTCTTCGGCTGAGACATGCCGGATGTATTACACCGCTGTAGTACATCCCGCCACCCCTTCGTCCGACCGGAGCGCTGAACGCTCCCCCATACAGTGACCCGCAGCCGACATCCGGACTGGGCGAAACCTACGAGGCCCCATGAGCGAGCAAGACGACGCCGCCGCGGCCGACACCCTGAGCGACAAGCAGCGCCAGTTCGTTCGGGAATACCTGATCGACCTGAACGCGACGCAGGCCGCGATCCGCTGCGGATACAGCCCCAGGACGGCGCGCCAGCAGGCCGCGCGGCTGATGACGGATGTTAACATTTCCGCTTTTGTCCGAGAGGCGATGGATGCGCGTGCTGCGCGCACCGAAATCACAGCCGACAAGGTGCTTCAGGAGTTGTGGGGCATCGCCTCCGCCGACCCCAGCGAGCTCGTCCAGTTCCGGCGCGTGAACTGCCGCTACTGCTACGGGGAGGGTCACCGCCACCAGGAGACCCGGGGCGAGCGCGACCGGCGCCACGCGCAATGGGAGCGCGACCGGGAGGCGGCGGCGGGCAAGCCGATGGAATCTCAGTTCGCGGTGTTCGACGATCTCGGCGGCATCGGCTTCGATGAGCGGGACGACCCGAACCCGGAATGTCCGGAATGCCACGGCGAGGGTCAGGGTCGGACGTTCATCGCCGACACGCGCGATGTCTCGCCCGCGGCGCGCAAGCTCTACGCCGGCGTCCGCGAGACGCGCGAGGGCCTCGAGGTGAAGATGCACAGCAAGGTGGAGGCCCTGACCCAGGTCGGTCGTCACCTCGGCATGTTCACCGACAAGTTCGAGCACGGCGGATCGGTGGCGGTCACGGGCGGCGGCGTTTCGGGGCTCTTGGCGGCGGTGACGAATGGCCCGAGCGGCGAGAGCGCCCCAGCGTCTGACGAAAGCTGATGCGGCTGACTGGCAGAAGCTGCGCGGCATCTGGCGCAAGGACCCCGTCAGCTACGCGCAGCATCGCCTTGGCCTGAACCCGACGACGCAGCAGCGGCAGCTGCTGGAGGCGATCCAGCCCGAGGGCGCCAAGGTCACCGCGCGAGCCGGCCACGGTGTCGGCAAGTCCGGTGCGGTGGCGGCGGCCGTCTGGTGGATGCTGGAGTGCTTCGACTACCCCAAGGTCCCGTGCACGGCGCCCACAGCCTCGCAGTTGCGCGACGTGCTCTGGTCCGAGCTCGCCAAGTGGGCCCGGCGCTCGAACGAGATCAGCCGGGCGCAAGGCATCCCCGAGGGGCTCTGGCTCACCAGCCTCTTCAAGGTGACCCAGGACCGCATCGCCGACGCCGGCTCGCCGGACGAATGGTTCGCCGTCGCGCGGACGGCCCGCAAAGAGAACCCGGACGCACTGCAGGGCTTCCACGCTTCGGGCCTGGTGATCAGCTCTGACGGCGCATCGATCGCCGAAGTAGGGGACGGAGGCCAGATCCTCTTCGTCGTGGAAGAAGCCAGCGGCGTTCCCGACCAGATCTTCGAAGTCGCCGAGGGCGCGCTCTCCAGCCACGGCGCCCGGCTCATCATGGTGGGCAACCCCACCCGCAACACCGGATATTTCGCCAGGTCCCACAAGCAGGACCGGGCCGACTACAAGCCGCTGCACTTCTCGTGCTCAGACAGCCCCCTGGTCGACCCGACCTACCGGGAGCGCCTGGTCCGTAAGTTCGGCGAGGGGTCCAACGTCGTCCGCGTCCGCGCCGACGGCGAGTTTCCGAAACAGGACGACGACACGCTGATCGCGCTCGAGGAGGTCGAGGCCGCGATCGACCGCGATCCCACCCCCACGGGGACAGCGGAGCGGCGCCTCGGTGTCGATGTCGCGCGGTTCGGCGATGACCGCACCGTGTTCATCCTCAGGGTCGGCAACCGCATCGAGCACTGCGTCATCCGCTCCAAGCAGGACACGATGACGACAGCGGGCGAGGCGAAGCTGTTCCGGCAGCAGTGGCAGGCTGATCGCATCTACGTCGATGTGGTCGGGCTCGGCGGCGGTGTCGTGGACCGGCTGAAAGAGCAGGGCGAGCCCGTGGTGGCGGTCAACGTCTCCGAAGCCGCTCCGGATCGCACCAAGGCCCCGAAGGGCGAGCGCCAGAAGCAAGCCCGCCTCGACGGCCAGGCGTTCCGGCTGCGCGACTTCCTCTGGATGGAGATCGCGCGCTGGGTCCGCGAGGAGGAGCCGTCGTTCCGGGCGCTGGAGCGCGACACCGCCGAAGACCTGGCCGGCGAGTTGGCCAGCGTGAAGTACCGCGTCGACTCCTCCGGCCGCATCGTCGTGGAATCGAAAGACGACATGAAGCGCCGTGGCCTGCGGTCCCCTGACCTCGCAGACGCCTTGGGGCTCACATTCGCAGGGGGGAAGAGGGCCATGGTCATCAGCGACGACCTTCTCGCCCGCTCCGCCCAAGGCGCCCGCCGTTGAGGTTCCGCGACCACCTGCGCCGCGTGCTGGCCTGGATACTCGGGCCGCAGCCCGCGCCTGCCGCGGCGCCCCCGAAGCGCCGGCTGCGGATCAGCGACGAAGCGGTGGCGCGCTCCCGTGCGCCGGCCGCCCAGACCTTCAACCCGTTTGCCGTGGATCCGGCCAAGCTCCACCCCTCGGCGAGCCGCCCCAAGATCGCGATGGACGAGAGCGTCAGCCAGGCGAACGCCTGGGCGGCCTCCGCCATCACCGGCGTGCTGGCAGAGGGCCAGGCCTTCCTGGGCTACCCCGTCCTCGCCGAGCTTGCCCAGCGGCCGGAATATCGCCGCATCAGCGAGACGATCGCGCGCCACATGACGCGGAAGTGGATCAAGCTTCAGGCCACCGGCGAAGGGGACAAGAGCGAGAAGATCGCGGCCATTGAGGACACCATGAAGCGCCTCGGCGTGAAGGCGGCGTTCCAGAAGGCGGCGGAGCAGGATGGCTTCTTCGGCCGCGGCCACATCTACCTGGACCTCGGGACCACGGACGATCCAGACGAGCTGAAGACGTCGATCGGCAACGGAGCCGACGAGACCAGCATCGCCAAGATTGGCAAGGGCGCCCTGAAGCGCCTGCGCCCGGTCGAGGCGGTGTGGTGCTATCCCACCCGCTACAACAGCAACGACCCGCTGCAGCCCGATTGGTACAGGCCGACGTCCTGGTTCGTGATGGGCAAGGAGCTCCACGCCTCGCGGCTTCTGACCTTCGTCGGGCGCGAGGTCCCAGACCTCTTGAAGCCAGCCTACAGCTTCGGTGGCCTGTCGCTGTCGCAGATGGTCAAGCCCTACGTCGACAACTGGATTGAGACCCGCCAGAGCGTCAACGACATCGTCAGCGCCTTTTCCATCTTCGTCCTGAAGACGAGCCTGGTCGACGCGCTCGAGGTGGACCCTTCCGGCGGCCAGCTGCTCAAGCGGGCGGAGCTCTTCAACAACCTTCGGGACAACCGGGGCTTGCTGATCGCGGACAAGGATACCGAGGACTTCGAAAACGTCTCGGCGCCGCTCGGCACGCTCGACCAGCTGCAGGCCCAGGCCCAAGAGCACATGGCGGCCGTCAGCGGCATCCCCACCGTGCTGCTCCTGATGATCTCTCCGGCCGGCCTCAACGCATCCTCGGACGGCGAGCTGCAGGCGTTCTACGACTGGGTCAATGCCGAGCAGGAGGCGCGCTTCCGGCCCAACCTGAACAAGGTGCTGGACTTCATCCAGATGTCCGAGTTCGGCAAGATCGACCCTGACATCACCTACGAATTCGAGCCGCTGTGGGGCCTCAACGAGAACGAGATCTCCGAGAAGCAGAGCCGCGACGCGCAGACCGACGCCGTGCTGATCGAGAGTGGTGTGGTCGGCGCAGAGGAAGCCCGCCGGCGCTGGGCCAACGATCCGGCATCGCCCTATCCCGGGCTGGACGCCGAGGACGTGCCGCTGCAGCCGCCCGGTGAGACCGAGGGCGATCCGCCGGCGCCGGAGACCAAGGCCGCGGCATGACGGCGCTCTACCTGCCGCGCGGCCTGGCCTTCGACAAGGGCCCGTCGCCGCGGTCCGCCTTCATCCGCACCCGCAAGGCCGAGGTGCAGTACGGGCGGCAGCTGCGGAAGCTGGCCAAGCACATCGGCGACCTGATCGACGGGATGTGGGTTCCCGACGACCTATCGGCGGCGGATCAGATCGCCGAGGCGATGCAGCGCTACTCCAGGACAATCGAGCCCTGGGCGCGCTCTGTCGCCAGCCGGATGCTGGCCGATGTCGCAGCGCGCGACCGCAAGGCCTGGAAAGCCGTATCGGCCGAGATGGGCCGCCTGCTCCACGAGGAGATCGCCAACGCCCCGACCGGGCAACTGATGCAGCAACGCCTGGCCGATCAGGTCTCGCTGATCACGTCGCTTCCTCCCGAAGCCGCTGCGCGCGTGCACACGCTGACGCTGGAGGGCATCACGCTAGGCCGCCGGGCCGCGGATATCGCCACAGAGATCGGCCGCTCCGGCGAGGTCAGCGCCAGCCGGGCGATGACGATAGCCCGCACCGAGGTCGGCCGCACGGCGACGGAACTGACCGCTGTCCGGGCGCAGGCCGTGGGCAGCACGATGTTCGTGTGGCGTACGGCCGGCGACGCCGACGTTCGGGCCTCTCACCGCGCCCTGAACGGCAGGGCCTTCCGCTGGGACGACCCGCCGGAGTGCGACCCAGGGCACCATGCTCTGCCGGGGGCGATCTGGAATTGCCGGTGCATTCCGGAGCCGATCTTGCCGGACGCCTGAACGCCTACTCGTCCGCCGCCGCGGGATATTCCCCCGCCAGCAGCTCGCGCGCCGCCTCTGCGACCCACCCCGTTCCGCGCGCCGCCTCCTGAAGGATCGGCCGCGCGGCCTGGATGA
Organism: Phenylobacterium sp.; assembly: GCA_028291285.1. Next base: position 9,502 of record JAQGIJ010000598.1, read on the forward strand.
AGTCCGCCGCGTCCCATTCGATCGTGTCGGAGAGGTCAAGGTCGGGGGCGACGTCGAGCGAACTGGCCCGCGCCAGGCCGCGAAGTTCTTCGATCAGCTCTTCGGGCTTCGTCCCCACACCTTCAGCCTACAAGGAGAGCCGCCGGATGCCCACCCTGTCCCGCGACGGCGTTCCGACGGCGGCTGGCGTGATCCTGCGCGCGCCCGGCGGCGAGATGCTGTTCCTGCAGCGCAGCGCCGGCTCCGACCATGCCGGGACCTGGTGCTGGCCCGGCGGCGGGACGGAAGACGGCGAGGACGCCGAGGCGACCGCTCGCCGCGAGGCGCAGGAAGAGACGGGCTGGGCCGAGGATGCGGCCCTCACCCCCGTGGATCACCAGACCGGCGCCGTCGACTTCTCGACCTTCCTCGCCGACGTGCCGGAGACCTTCGACCCGACGCTGAACGACGAGCATGTCGACCATATCTGGGCCACGCTCGAGGATGCGCCGGAACCGCTCCATCCCGGCGTGGAGAGCACCCTGGCCACGCCGCTGCCGCCGATGGCCGGCGCGGACTGCTCGCTCGGCCAGGACGCGGCGCCGGACCGCGGCGAGCGCCTGGCCTTCGATCGTGGGTCGGTCCGCAGTTACGACCGGGTCGGCCGGCTGCACGTCGAGGCCTCGAACATTTCGAAGGCCAACGTCTGCCCCTACCTCGGCCGCGAAATCCCCGACTGGGAAGCGCTCGGGCTCGACCCTGACCGCAGCTACATGCTGCTGCGGGATCCCGACGAGCTCGCGAAGGCCGCGCCCACCTTCAACAACCTCCCGCTGCTCTCGCGCCATGTGCCGGTCAGCGCCGAGGACCATCAGCCGGGCCTGGTGATCGGGTCGACCGGCACCAACGCCAAGTTCGAAGCGCCGTACCTGCGGAACAGCCTGGTGTGCTGGGCCGGCGGCGCGATCAAGGACATCCAGTCCGAGGTCAAGAAGGAATTGTCGAGCGCCTACCACTACCGCGCCGACATGACGCCGGGGACCTACGACGGCGCCCCATACGACGGCGTGATGCGCGACATCGTCGGCAATCACGTCGCCCTCGTGAAGGAAGGCCGAGCCGGGACGGATGTCGTCGTCGGCGACAGCAAGGAGCAAATGGACATGCCTAAGACCGTGCTGACGCGGAAGGCGGCTATGGCCCAGGGGGCGCTCATCGCCTACCTGCAGCCTCGGCTCGCGCAAGACGCGCAGATTGACCTGGGACCGACCCTCAAGGGCGTCGGGCCGAAGAACTTCAAGGCCCGCAAGGCCGGCATCGCCGAGGCCGTGCGCGCCGCGACGAAGGGCAAGCTGGCCCAGGACGCCGATCTCGACGACCTGACCGGCCTGCTCGACGCGCTGGAGGGCGTGGACCTGACCGAAGGCCAGGACGACGATCCCGAGGCGGGCGCCGCGCCGATCAAGAAGCCGGACGCCATCGACGCCGACCCCCTGGAGCAGGTGAAGGCCTTCCTGAAGGGCAAGCTTTCCGACGAGGACATGGCGCAGCTCGACGCGCTCATGGGCGCGGGCGCGGCGGACGAGGACGACGACAAGAAGGATCCGGAGCCGCCGAAGGACATGGTGACCAAGGGCGCCATGGACCACGCCATCGCCGCGGCGGTGAGGCAGGCTTCCGACCGCGCCGCCACCACCCAGCGCGAGATCCGCGATGCCGAGCGCACCGTGCGCCCCTACGTGGGCGACCTGGCCATGGCGCACGACAGCGCCGATGGCGTCTACCTCACCGCCCTGAAGGCGATGGGCGTCGACGTCGCCGGTGTTCACGCCTCGGCCTATCCCGCCATCCTCAAGCTCCAGCCGCTCCCCAGCGCCACCGCCAAGAAGTCGGTCGTGGCCATGGATGCCGCCGGCGCGAAGAGCTTCGCCGACCGCTTCCCCGAAGCGGCTCGGATCAACACCCTCTAAGGAGCGACCCAGATGGGCTTCCAAACTCAAGTGGGCGTTCAACCGGCGCCCGCCATCGCCGGCGACTTCGCCGATCACAACCCCCGCGTCGCGGTGGCCGCAGGTCCTGGTGGCCTCGTCGCCGGCGCGCTCGGCCTGACCATCGGGCGCTTCGCCTGGTGGAACGCCAACCAGATCGACGCCGACAACGCACCGACCCTGGCCAACAACTTCGGCGCCGGCCCGATCACCGGCTTCGTCAGCCGCGAGCAGCGCGCGCTGATCACCACCTATCTCGCCGACTCCGGCATGGTGATCCCCGCGGGCTTCCCGGTGACGCTGATGAGCGCCGGCGGCTACTGGGTGAAGAACGACGGCGCCACCCAGGCGCTGCCGGGTCAGTTCGCCTACGCCAGCTTCGCCGATGGCAAGGCCAGCTTCGCGGCGGCCGGCGCGCCGAACACGGCCTCGGTCACCGGCTCGGTCGCGGCCTCCACCGCGTCCGTCACCGGCTCGATCGCCAACGACGTGCTGACGGTCACCGCTGTCGGCTCCGGCGTCCTCGTCCCCGGCGGCACGCTGTCGGGCACCGGCGTCGCGTCCGGCACGAAGATCCTGTCGCAGCTCTCCGGCACGGCGGGCGGCATCGGGACCTATGCCGTCAACATCCCCGAGCAGACGGTGGCCTCGACCACCATCAGCGAGACCTACGGCACGATGACCGTCTCGGCGGTCGGCTCGGGCGTCTTGGGTGTCGGCGACAGCCTCTCGGGCACCAACGTCGTCGCCGGCACCACGGTGACTGCGCTGGGCACGGGGACCGGCGGGACCGGGACCTACATCGTGGACAACAACACCGTCGTCGCGTCCACGACGATCACCGCCGGCCTGAACGTGCAGACCAAGTTCGTCGCCATGACCGCCGGCCTGCCCGGCGAGCTGGTCAAGATTTCCAGCCACGTGCTCGGCTAAGAGCGAGGAGAACCGCAACATGAACCTTCAAGAAGCCGTGGCGGCCTGGCAGGCTGACGCGCCTCATTTCGAGGCGCGCGGCGCCGTGCTGCCCGACGTCCGGGCCTACATCCCGGACGAGTTCAAGCGCGACTACACGCTCGCGATGGACGCCCTCCCGACCCTGCAGACCAGCCCGAACGCCGGCATCCCGGCCTTCCTCACCACCATGATCGACCCCTCGGTCTTCAAGGTGGTGTTCTCGGCGAACAAGGCCGCCCAGATCCTCGGCGAGAACCGCAAGGGCACCTGGCTCGACCAGACGGCCATGTTCCCGACCGTGGAGCACACCGGCGAGGTGTCGAGCTACGGCGACTTCGCCGAGAACGGCCGCGCCGGCGTCAACGCCAACTGGCCGCAACGCCAGGCCTACCTCTTCCAGACCATGAAGGAGTACGGCGAGCTCGAGCTGGAGCGCGCCGGCCTGGGGCGGATCAACTGGGTGTCCGAGATCGACACCGCCGCCGCCACCGTGCTGAACAAGTACACCAACCTGACGTACTTCTTCGGCGTCCAGGGCCTGGCCAACTACGGTCTGGTCAACGACCCGAACCTGTCGGCCTCGCTGACGCCCGCGACCAAGGCCGCCGGCAACGGCAACCGCTGGGTGTTCAACGGCGCGATCAACGCGACCGCCAACGAGGTCTACGCCGACGTGCAGGCGCTCTTCCTGCAGCTGGTGAAGCAGACCGGTGGCCTGGCGGAGGCCGACTCCAAGATGGTGCTGGCCTGCTCGCCGAGCGCGGCCGTGGCGCTGACGGCGACGAACAGCTTCAACGTCGGCGTCTACGATCTGCTGAAGAAGAACTACCCAAACATCCGCTTCGAGACCGCCGTCCAGTACGGCGCCGTCTCCGCCACGAACCCCCAGGGGATCGCCGGCGGGGAGCTCGTGCAGCTGATCGCGGAAGAGGTCGAGGGCCAGGACACCGGCTACTGCTCCTTCAACGAGAAGATGCGGGCGCACGCGATCATCAAGGGCGCCTCGTCCTTCAAGCAGAAGGTCACCGGCGGCACCTGGGGGGCGATCATCCGCCTTCCGTTCGCCTTCGCCTCGATGCTGGGGGTCTGACCATGGGCGAGACTGTCACCGTCGCCTGCAAGCTCCCGAATGGCCTGATCCTGCGCGTCTTCGACATGGTCGAGCACGACGAGCCCGTGATGGGCGGGGGCTTCCGCAGCGTATCGCGGGCCCACCAGACCGGAACCGACGTCGTGATCAAGGGCGCCGCCGCGCCCTTCGGCATGGAGAAGCCGCTTGTCGGCGGCTACGCGCTGACCTCGAACGTCGACGCCGACTTCTTCACCAGGTGGCTCGAGCAGAACGCCGAGTCCGACATGGTGCGGAACCGCATGGTCTTCGCGCATGGCCGCGCCGACCACGTCCGCGGGCAAGCCCGGGAGCAGGACGAAATCACGTCCGGCCTGGAGCCGCTGAAGCAGAAGGGCGACCGCCGCTCGCCGAAGGCCCGCAACGTCTCCGACGTCGAGCAGGCCACGGCTTAAGGAAAGCGTCCGATGACGATCGCCTACTCGGATTTCATCGGACGCTTCCCGGAATTCGGCAACGCGACCACGTTCCCGCAAGCGAACATCGACCCCTGGATTGCAGACGGCTACGCCCAGCTCAGCCCGACCCGCTTCGGCGGGCGGCTCGACCTGGCCGTCATGCTGTTCGCCGCCCACAACGTCGTCCTGGGCGCCCGGGAGGCCGCGAGCGCCGCCGCCGGCGGAATTCCCGGCGAGGTGAAGGGTCCGGTCGCTTCCAAGAGCGTCGACAAGGTCTCGGTGAGCTACACCGACGCGGCTTCCATTGACGGCGCCGGGGCCTGGAACCTGACCACCTACGGCCTGCGGCTCTACAAGATGTTCAGGGCCGTCGGCGCCGGGCCCTACTACGTGCCGGGCCCGCGGCGGGTGTTCGGGGCCTGAGCGCCCATGAACCGCCTGAAGGTCACCAAGGACCGCACCAAGGACGTGCTGGCCTCCATCCGGGCGCTCACGAAACAGCAGGTGCTAGTCGGCATCCCCGACGAGAACGCCGAGCGCAAACCCGATCCGGAAGACCCGAAGCCGCTCTCCAACGCGGCCATCGGCTACCTGATGGAGACCGGCTCGCCGGCGCAGAACATCCCGGCCAGGCCGTTCCTCGTGCCGGGCGTCCAGAACGCCAGCGAGACGGTGACGGCGCGATACAAGGCCGCCGCCAAGCTGTCCCTCGACGGTTCCACTGACGCCATGCAGCAGGCGCACATGGCCGTCGGCCTGATCGCCCAGAGCGCGGTCCAAGCGAAGATCACGGCCGGGCCCTTCATCCCGCTCAGCCCGCGGACGCTGCAGGCCCGCAAGGCCCGCGGCCGCACCGGCGAGAGCCCGCTGATCGACACCGGGCAGCTTCGCCGAGCGGTCACGTTCGTCATCCGACCGTAGGGGGTCCGCCATGCCCGCCCTCGACGTATCTGACATCCTGCTCGATCCCGACTTCTGCGAGGTGCTGACGGTGATCCGCCGGCTCCAGACGCTCGTGAGGGGCAGGGCGACCACGACAGAGACCACCATCACGCCGGCGCCCGTCGGTGTCGTCCTGGCCCAGAGCGACGCCCCGATCCAACGCGGACCGGACCAGCAGAACCTCCCGCGCCTGATCCAGGTGCACACCCCGTTCCGGCTGCGGAGCGCCAGCAAGGACCCGGTGAGCGGCCTCGTCTACCAGCCCGACATCATCGTCTGGGGCGGCGACCGCTTCGTGGTGAACAAGGTCCAGGACTTCAGCCGCTACGGCCGGGGCTTCCTCCAGGCCGACTGCTCCTCGCAGGACCTAATCGACGTGGCGGCGAGCTGATGCCGAACACCTCCGCGACGGGCGGCTACCTTCTCCCCGACAGCGGCATCGCCCCGCCGCTCGAGGACGACGCGCTCGACGACTTCATGGGCGACCTGGTGGCGGGGATCACCGGCCTGGACCGCGACGCCGCGGTGCGGCCGCGCTGGCAGCCGGAACCACCCGTGATCCCGGCTGCAGGGGTCAACTGGGTCTCGGTCGGCATCGTGAGCCGCCCGGCCGACACCTACACCGCCCAGACCTATGACCCGAACGGCAACGCCGGGGCCGGGGCCCTGGTGATCATCCGGCACGAGACCCTGGAACTGCTGTGCAGCTTCTACGGCCCGGCCTGCCAGGCCAACGGCGGCCGACTCCGGGACGGCCTGGCCCTCGCCCAGAACCGCGAGGCGCTGTTCCTCGCCGGCATGGGCCTGACCTCTGTGGGCGGTCTCTCCAAGGCGCCCGAGCTGATCAAGAACGTCTGGCTCCAGCGCTCCGACCTCACCGTCACGCTGCGCCGCGAGGTCCGCCGCGAGTACCCGGTGCTCACCATCGACAGCACGCCGTTCGCCATCCTCGCCGACGGATCGCAGATCGCGGTCCCGGCGCACGGCTCCGCCTCCTGGGCCTCGTCGCTCGACTACTCCGACCCGGCCAACTCCGGCCCGCTGCTGCCGTAGCGCGGCGTCCACCCCTCAAGCTTCAAGGACACGCACATGACCACCGGCTTGC
>JAQGIJ010000627.1 GCA_028291285.1 Phenylobacterium sp.
TGGGAACGTCTCCCAGTTCCACGGCAGGCCCGCGCTCATGACGACGTCGGGAATGTCCTCGACGCCTTCCATGAGGCGGATCGCCAGCTCCTGCTCGCCGCTGCGGAATCGGTGGGCGAGCTGGCGCGAGGTGGAGACGCCCAGCGCGCCGGCGCGCACCGCTTCCGCGACCAGCCGGCGCATCTGGGCGAGTTCGTCGTCGGTGGGCGGCGCCAGGTCCGCGCCGCGTTCGCCCATGACATAGACGCGCAGGGGCGAATGCGGCAGCTGGGCCGCGAAGTCGACGTCCGCGCAACGCTGCTCGAGAGCGTCGAGATACTGTGGGAACGTCTCCCAGTTCCACGGCAGGCCCGCGCTCATGACGACGTCGGGAATGTCCTCGACGCCTTCCATGAGGCGGATCGCCAGCTCCTGCTCGCCGCTGCGGCAAGGCGCGAAGCCGACGCCGCAATTGCCCATGACGACCGTGGTGACGCCGTGGTTGCTTGAGGGCGCCAGCCGGCTCTCCCAGGTGACCTGACCGTCGTAGTGGGTGTGGACGTCGACGAAGCCCGGGGTGACGAGACAGCCGCGGGCGTCGATCTCCTGCGCGCCTGTTCCGGAGACCTGGTCGATTTCAACGATGCAGTCGCCGCGTACCGCGACGTCCGCTTCGAACGGCGCGCCGCCCGATCCATCGAGGACCGTCCCGCCGCGCAGCACCACGTCGAAGGCCGCCATGTCTCCACCCTCGCATCGGGGAGCCGCTTCTCGGGAGCTCTTCCTCGCAATCTACTATCATATATCGGATTGTCGAGGCTTGCGCGATCAAGCCTGACGAGAATTGCCCTCACCTCGGTTGCGGAGGCCGGAAGATGGGGGATTGCCGCTGCAAGGTCTCGGGTATCATATAAACGATAGATCCAGCGTGGCGGCGCGGGCCGCGCCTCAAGCGTCGGCAAGGGAGGAAGTCATGGGTGAGGCCGCATGCCCTGCGGGCGCGCGCGTGGTGGACTACTTCGACCACAACAGCCCCGAGTACGTTGATCATCGCCACCAATGGTACCAGGACATCCGCCGGGAGGTGGGGCCGGTCTTCTGGTCTCCGCTCTATGGCGGCCATTGGGTGGTGATCGGCTTCGAGGAGATCAACGACGCCCTGCGCGACTGGGAGACCTTCTCCTCCAAGCATGTCATCGACGCGACCGGCGCGGCCTGCCCCGTGGACGGGATCAAGTACGAGGGCCTCTTCGTGCCGCCGCGCCCCGCCGCCGCGCGCATGCTCGAGGAAGATCCCCCGCGATGGGACACGCCGCGGGAGATCCTCGCGCCGTCCTTCTCGCTGCCGGCGGCGGAGCGCTGGCGCGGGCGGATCCAGGAGCTGGTGGACGCCTGCATCGACCGGCACATCGAGAGCGGCCGGATCGACTTCGCCAAGGACCTCGCCAACATCGTGCCGGCGATCTTCAGCCTCGAGCTGGCCGGGGTCGGGTCGGACCACTACGAGCTGGTGGCGCACACGACGCACCTGACCTCCCACCTGGCGGGGGACGATCCGGCCTGGAAGACGGTTGCGGCCAACCTCGAGCACCAGGGCCAGCGCATCCGCCAGGCGATCGAGGCCAAGCGCACCGGCGAGCGCGGACGCGACATCATCAGCGTGCTGCTGAACGCCAGGGACAAGGGCGCGGCGATCTCCGACGAGGACGTCTTCAGCCTGGTGAACCTGGTGATCTCCGCCGGCATCGACACCACCTCGGCCGTGCTGGGCTCGACCTTCCAGCACCTGACGCGCCGGCCGGACCTGCGACAGAAGTTGATCGACAATCCGAAGCTCGCGGTGACCGCCTTCGAGGAGTTCATGCGCGTCTCGGCGCCGACCCAGGGTCTCTGCCGCACGGTGACGCGCGACGTGGAGCTGGGCGGCCAGTCGCTGCGCCGCGGCGACCGGGTGATGCTCTGCTTCGCCGCCGCCTGCCGCGATCCGGCCGAGTTCTACGAGGCGGAGGACCTGGTGCTGGAGCGCAAGCCCAACCTCCATGTGGCGTTCGGCGGCGGCCTTCACCGCTGCCTGGGATCGCTCTATGCGCGGCTGGAGTTCGAAGTGGTGTTCAACACCGTGCTGCGCCGCATGCCCGACTTCCAGGTCCAGCTCGACCAGGTGCAGTCCTACGACAACGTCGGCATCGTCACCGGCTTCATCAGCATCCCCGCCACCTTCACGGCGGGTCCGAAGGTCGGCGCCGATCCCAGGATCGCCGGCTGGGCGGTCGCCTGACGGAGCCGCGCAGCATGGGACCGCTCGCCGCCACGCCGCTGGTGCAGGGCCACTTCGCCATCAACCACCTTCCCTGGGATGTCCGCTGGGACGCGGCGTCGGCGGCGGGGTTCGTCGGCGTGAGCGGCGAATTCAACGAGCTCCGGCAACTCTTCGGGACCATGGGCGAGGCCGCGGTGCTCGCCGAGCTCGAGCGCCGCTCGCTGCGCATGGACCACCTGGAGCTCGTCCTGCTCCCCGGCCCGCCGGGGGCCGAGGGCCGGGCGCGCGACGAGGCCTACTGCGTCATGGCCAGGACGATCGGCGCGCGCGGCCTGCACGCCGTGGCCCTGGACCGCGACGCCCCGTACCAGGCGGTCGTGGAGGCGTTCGGCGCCCTGGCCGAAGCGGCGGCTCGCCACGACCTGCTGTGCGGATTGGAATTCGTGCCGAAGATCAGCGCCGTCGAGGGGCTGGATGACGCGCTCAAGATGCTCGCCGCGGTGAGCCGGTCCAATGCGCGGCTCGTGCTCGACAGTTTCCACTTCTTCCGCTGCGGCGCGCCCTGGGACCTGCTGGAGGGGCTGCCGGAAGGCTCGGTGATGACGGTGCAGGTGAACGACGGCGATCTGCCGGCGCG
>JAQGIJ010000301.1 GCA_028291285.1 Phenylobacterium sp.
GGGCTTCCAGACCATCATCTTCGCCGCCATCACCGGCGCGGCGGTTGCGGCCACCCGGATCGACATCCTCACCGACAAGGCCTCTGGCATGTCCGGGCGGATCCTGAACGTCGAGGCGATCACCTCCGACTAAGGCCCGCGGGCTGGAGCCGCGAGCGCGGCGATCACCGGCCGCGCAGGAAGCCGCGGCGGTCCTCAGGGCGGTCGAGATGCTCGGCCAGTTTCGCCCGCAGGTCGTCGGCCGAAGTGGCCGTGGCGGCGAGGCGGCGGACCAGGTGGCCGGCGATGGGCCCGAGATAGCGCGTGAGCTCCCCCTGGAGGCCGGTGAGTTCGGCTTCGCTGAGCACGGCGGCGGCGGGGGCGCCGGCGCCCGCCGAACCTGCGAGCGTGGCCGGCGCGTCTTGCCTGCGCAAGGCGGTGCGCACCTCCTCGAGGAAGCGCGCGCGCTCCGGCGCGGCTTCGATGGCGCCGGCCAGCCGCTCGCAGAGCTCGTCGACCGAGACGGCGTCGCGCTGGGCCTGGCGCAGCAGCCGCCCGGCGATCGGGCCGATGTGGTGGGCGAGCCGCCGCTCGATCGTCGCCAGCACCTCCGCCTGGCCGACGCCCGCCAGCGAACCGGCTGGGCGCACGGGCTCCGGCCGCGCAGGCGCGATGATCGTCGCGGCGCTGGGGTGGGGCGCCTGGGAGACGCTGGCCAGCGCCTGGCGCAGTGTCTCGGCCATGGCCTCGGCGGAGGGGAAACGCGCCTCGCGGGGCCTCGCCAGCGCGCGGGCCACCACCGCGCGCAGCGGTTCCGGCAACTGCGGATCGTCGCCTGGCAGGTCCGGCCCCTCGGGATAGAGGAGCTTGACCATCACCTCTTCGTAGCTGCGGCCCGGGAACGGCGTGCGGCCGGTCAGAAGCTCGTGCAGCACCACGCCGGTCGAGAACAGGTCGGAGCGCTCGTCCACCGGCTCGCCGCGGAACTGCTCGGGCGACATGTAGCTCGGCGTCCCCATCACCGCGCCCGCCTGGGTGAGGTGGGAGGTGGCGATGCCGGAGATGCCGAAGTCCATCACCTTCAGGACGCGGCCGGCGGTGAGCAGCAGATTGGCCGGCTTGACGTCGCGGTGGACCACGCCCAGGCCGTGGGCGCAGGCAAGCGCGCTCAGCAGTTGCAGCACGATCTCGCCGGCCGCCTGCGGCCCCAGCCCGAGGCCGCGCGGTAGGGCGTCGAGCGCCTGGCCCTCGACGTATTCCATCGCGAAGAACGGGCCGTCGGCGTGGACGCCGAAGTCGTAGATGGTGACGATGTTCGGGTGCAGGCAGCGGCCGGCCGCCTTCACCTCCTGGCGGAAGCGCGCGAGGTAGGTTTCCCCGTCGGGCCCTTCCAGCAGGTCGGCGCGCACCAGCTTGATCGCCACCGGCCGGTCGATCTCGGGGTCGTGGGCCTTGTAGACCACGCCCATGGCGCCGCGGCCGAGCACCTGGTCGATGACATAGCGTCCGATCGTGCGGGGCGTTTCGCCCATCGCGCGGGTCCCTTTCTGCGCCGGCTCAGTCGCCCAGCATCTTCATCGCCTGGGCCAGGCTTCGTCGCATCCGGTTGAACGACTCGGCAAGCGAAGCGATCTCGTCGCGGCCCTTGGGCGTGTATTCAGGGATGTCCGTGCGCCCCAGGCTGACGTCATCGGCCATCGCCGCGATGGCGCCGACCGGCCTGACGATGATCCGCCGCAGCAGAAGGTTCATCACCACCAGCATGATCAGGAAGACGAAGGCCAGAGCGGCGACCAGGTAGAGGAAGTTGCGTCGCGCGTGGGCCAGCGGCACGCGCATCGGCACCGAGACGATCTGGGCGGCGACCGTCTCGCCCATCTTCCAGCCGAAGCCGTGGTCGGGCCCGTAGAGCGCCAGCATCACCGGCGGCGCCTTGTCCGGCGTGGAGTGGCAGGAGAGGCAGGCCGGATCGTCGATCCGGATCGGCTTGGCCACCGACAGCACCTGGCCGTCCGGGGTGTCGCGCTGGCTGATCTGCTCCTTGAGGCCGGGGTTGGCGCGGAAGCGGTTGATCAGATCGGCCTCCCAGTCGGCTGCGCGGTCGGCCGGATTGGTCGGATTCAGCGCCGCGTCGCGGTAGCTGTAGGATGGCCAGTCCTTCTGGATCCGCCGGAACTCGTTCTGCGCGGCCAGGAAGGGGATCATCTGCGGCGCGAAGTGGTCCTTGCCGCTGGCGGCCAGCAGCGGCGCCACCTCCTGCACCGTATAGGCGCTGACCCCGTCGCCTTCGGCCGCCATCAGGGCCGCCTGCTGCAGGACCTCGCGCCGCGCGTTTTCATTGGTGATCTGATAGGCGAAGCTCGCGGCCAGGATCAGGCCCACGGCGAAGGCGGCGAACATCGCCAGGTTGAACTTGGCTTGCAGCTTCATCGACCCCGCCCCAGACGCGCGCTTCGCATCCTAGTCCGACATATCGGCCGGCTCACAGCAGAATAGCGGCGCTCGGCGCGCGCCTCCTGCGGGCTCAGGTGGCGTCTTGCGCCTGAGCCCGCGGGCGGCGGCAGCGCACCTCGGCGGCCTGCGCCCGGGCCAGCGCGGCGCGGACCTGCTGCTGCTCGTCCATGGCTGCGGCGGGATCGCTGGCGACGCCGCCGTAGTCCGGCAGGCTGAGCGCCCGGTCGGTGATCGCCGCCAGCGCCTGCACCCGGGCCTGCCGATGCGCGATCGCCGCGGTGACCGCCGCGCGGGCTGCGGCCAGGGCGGGAGCGGCGCGCGCCAGGCAACCCGGCAGCCGCGGAACCGCCGGCAGTTCGGCCTGCAGGGTCTGCAGCGCGTTGGCGTAGGCCACCAGCGCGGCGGCGTCGCGCGGCGCGCCGCTGCGGAAGGCGGTGCGCAGCGCCTGCATGTAGGCCTCGTCGGCGGCCTTCAGCTGGTCCTGTTCGGCGCCGAGGGCGGCGGCGAATGCGGCTGCGGTCGCGGGCTTCGTCATCGGCGTCCGGGCTGGGGCGGGCGAGGCCGGGGCAGGAACGGGCGGAGCCGGCGTGGCGGGCGCCGTGGCCTCGGCCGGCGCCGGCGAGGCCGAGGTCTGCGACTTCTTCGCCGGGCCGCAGGCGGCGAGCGACGTCAGCGCCAGCAGGAGCAGACATCCGCCACGTCGCCACGCCTTCGACACCTGCGTCTCCCCGCGTTCGCGCAGCATGTTGCGCGGGCGGCCGGCCGTGCGCCAGCGGTCTGATCAGGCGATCAGCAGGCCGAGGTGGGCCAGGCGATCGAGGTAGGCGGCGATGCGACCCGCCAGCTCCCCGGGCGGGCCGGCGTCGGCCATTTCGGCGGCGAGGTCCGCCCGGGTGCGGGTGCCGTCCAGCAGCTTGACGAAGCGCCGGCCCTGCTCGTCCTCGATCTGCACGAAATTGTGGTCCAGGCCGCAGAACTCGCCGCTCGGATGCTCGGCGTGCAGCCGCGCCAGAGGGCTGGCGAGCGGCCGCTCCCCGGGCGTGGTGGTCATCGGCGCGGGCCCGGTGGAAAGGTCGACGTGGCCGCCGGTGAACAGCTGCAGCAGGCCCTCGTCGACGTCCGGATGATCGGCGAGGGAGGAGACCGACACCGCTTGCGGCCAGGCCTGGCTGAGGGTGAACAGGGCGCGCTTGAGGACCGGCTCGCTGAGGGAGATCGCGACCTTGCTGGAAAGCTCGAAGCGAACGGGCGCGAGGCTGTCGAGGTCGGGCTCCGGGTCGATCGGTTTCGCCAGGGCGCTCGCCCACAGTCCGCGGATGCGCCGGTGCTCGACCTTGCGGTCGAGCCGGGCCTCGGCCCGACAGAGGATCGTCTGGCGGAACAGGCGCGCGGTCAGGAAGTCCATGTACTGGTGCAGCTCGGCGGTGTCCTCGCCGATCAGCCGCCGGACGGCCTTGCCGCGCGAGCTGGGGAACAGCTCCTCGCGCCACCAGACCCCCTCCGCCTCGGCGACGAACTGCAGGCCGTGCCGCGCGCCCGCCGCGAGGAAGTCGGTGAGGTAGAAGGGCTCGTAGATGGGCCCGAGCTCATCGTGGAACAGCACGCGCGGATCGCGCTCGAGCATGCTGCGGCATTGCGCCTGCACCGCTGCGGCCATGGGGTCGGCCTCGGCGGTGTTCTCGATCAGCAGGGTCAGGAACTCCCGCGTGGCGCCGAGGCGCGCCTCGAAGCCCTCCACCCCGCGCAGGTGGTGCATGACCATCTCACGGACCAGCAGCCGCACGTGGCAGCCGGGCAGGGCGTTGTAGCTGACGAAGGCCAGCCCTTCCGGCGCCAGGCTCCGCCGGACCAGGGCCAGCAGCGCCTCGCGGACCTCGCCGGGGACCCAGGAGTAGACGCCGTGGGCGATGATGTAGTCGAAGGTCCCGAGCTCCGGGCCCGCCTC
>JAQGIJ010000304.1 GCA_028291285.1 Phenylobacterium sp.
GGCCGGCCTTGCCCATGACCTCGTTCATGTGGTCCGGGTTGGAGACCGCGCCGACCGTGGCCATGCAGCCGTCCGGCACCATGCGCAGCTCGCCCGAGTTCAGGCGGATCTGGGCGTAGCCGGCGTCACGGCCGACCAGCTGGGCGTAGGTCCCGGCGGAGCGCGCGACCTGGCCGCCCTTCAGCGGCTTCAGCTCGACGTTGTGGATGATGGTGCCGATCGGCATGCCGCGCAGCGGCATGGCGTTGCCGGGCTTCACGTCGGCCTTCTCGGCGGCGATCACCTGGTCGCCGGCCTTCAGGCGCTGCGGCGCCAGGATGTAGGCCAGCTCGTCGTCGGCGTAGCGGATCAGCGCGATGAAGGCCGACCGGTTGGGGTCGTACTCCAGCCGCTCGACCGTGCCGGCGACGTCGAACTTGCGACGCTTGAAATCCACCATGCGGTAGAGGCGCTTGGCGCCGCCGCCACGGAAGCGAACGGCGATGCGGCCGCCGCCGCCCCGGCCGCCGGACTTGGACAGGCCCTGGACCAGGGACTTCTCCGGGCGGCCCTTGTGGAGCTCGGATTTGTCCACCAGGACCAGCTGGCGCCGGCCGGGGGACGTCGGATTATACTGCTTCAAGGCCATCGGATCAGAGCCCCGTGGTGATGTCGATCGACTGGCCTTCCGCCAGCGTCACGATCGCTTTCTTGACGTCGGAACGGCGCCCCATGATGCCGCGGAAACGCTTGGTCTTGCCCTTCACGTTGAGGGTGTTGACCTTGGTCACATTGACCTTGAACAGCGCCTCGACCGCAGCGGCGATCTCGTCCTTCGAGGCGTCGGCCGCGACCTGGAAGACGACCTTGTTCTGCTCGGACAGCAGGGTCGCTTTTTCGGTGATCACGGGCGCCAGGATGGTGTCGTAGTGGCGGACGGTGGGCTCAACGGCCATTACGCGGCCTCCTTAGCCTGGAAGCGCTGCTGGATCGCCTCGACCGCGTCCTTGGTCAGGACCAGCGTGTGGCGGCGCAGCACGTCGTACACGTTCAGGCCGGCGTTCGGCAGCACGTCGACGTTGGGGATGTTGCGCGCGGCGAGCTTCAGGTTGGCGTTCACCTCGACCCCGGCGATCACCAGGGCGTTGGTCACGCCGATCTTCTCGAAGCTGGCGCGCAGGGCGGCGGTCTTGACCTCGGTCACCGTGGCGTTGTCCAGCACGATCAGCGCGCCGGTCTTGGCCTTGGAGGAGAGCGCGTGCCGCAGCGCCAGCGCCCGCACCTTCTTGGGCAGGTCGAAGGCGTGGGAGCGCACCACCGGCCCGTGGGCCTTGGCGCCGCCGACGAATTGGGCCGCCCGGCGCGAGCCGTGACGGGCGCCGCCGGTACCCTTCTGCTTGTACATCTTCTTGCCGGTGCGAGAGACCTCGTTGCGGACCTGGATCTTGTGCGTGCCGGCGCGGCGCTTGGCCAGCTGCCAGGTGACGCAGCGCTGCAGGATATCGGTGCGGATCTCTTCGATGCCGAAGATGTCGTCGGGGAGCTCGATCGAGCCGCCCTTCCCGCCGTCGAGCTTGATGACGTCGAGTTTCATTAGGCTTGGTCCCCAGCTTCCGGAGCCGGAGCTTCCGGCGCGTGCGCTTCGGTCTCGACCACCGGCTCTTCGGCCGCGGCGTCGGCCGGCGTCGGCTGGCCGGCGGTGCGGAAAGCGCCTGGCCTGGGCGCATCGGCCGGCAGGGCCTTCTTCACCGCGTCGCGGATCTTCACGAAGGTGCCTTCGGTGCCCGGGACGGCGCCCTTCACCAGGATCAGGCCGCGGTCGGTGTCGACGCGCCAGACGGTGATGTTGAGGGTGGTGACGGTTTCCTGGCCGAGGTGGCCGGCCATCTTCTTGCCCGCGAAGGTGCGGCCCGGATCCTGGCGCTGGCCCGTCGAGCCGTGCGAGCGGTGCGACACGGACACGCCGTGGGT
Source organism: Phenylobacterium sp. (assembly GCA_028291285.1). The sequence goes on from JAQGIJ010000304.1 coordinate 1,951, forward strand.
GGCGCGCAGGCCCTTGAAGTTCCAGCGCTTCATCGCGCCGGCGAAGCCCTTGCCGACGGTGACGCCGGTGATGTCCACCTTCTGGCCCGGAAGGAAGTGGTCGGCGGTCAGCTCCGCGCCCACGTCGATCAGGTTGTCCTCGGACACCTTGAACTCGGCCAACGTCCGCTTCGGCTCCACCTCGCCCTTGGCGAAGTGGCCGCGCATGGCCTTGGAGGTGTTCTTGGGCTTCTTGGCCCCAGCGCCGAGCTGGAGGGCCACGTAGCCGTCCTTGTCCTTGGTGCGCTGGGCGACGACCTGGCAGCCCTCGAGGCTGAGCACGGTCACCGGCACATGGCTGCCCGCTTCGTCGAAGAAGCGCGCCATACCCAGCTTCTTGGCGATCACGCCGGTTCGCATCGGACCGATCCCCCTAGAGCTTGATCTCGACGTCCACGCCAGCGGACAGGTCGAGCTTCATCAGCGCGTCCACGGTCTGCGGGGTGGGGTCGACGATGTCGAGCACGCGCTTGTGCGTGCGGATTTCGAACTGCTCGCGCGACTTCTTGTCGATGTGCGGCGAGCGGTTGACGGTGAATTTCTCGATGCGCGTCGGCAGCGGGATAGGCCCGCGCACGGTGGCGCCCGTCCTCTTGGCCGTGTTCACGATCTCGCGGGTGGAATGGTCCAGCACGCGGTGATCGAAGGCCTTGAGCCGGATGCGGATGTTCTGACGATCCATATCGCTCTTCAGTTTCCCTACAGGACGGCGTCCGCCCGCGTGATCTCGACCATTTCAAAGACCAGCCCGAACGCCTCTTGCGAGGAGATCGTACGCGACAGTCCGCACAAACGACTTAGGCCCGCGCGCAACCTGCGAGGGCCTCCCGGTACGCTAGCTTGTAAGCACTGTCCCAGGTCGTTCTGCGAACCGCGTCTGCGCCCAAATCACTTCGGAGCGCACAGCCGGCCCAACAGGAGGCGCGTAGATACCCACACGACTCGTCCGCGTCAAGGGCGCAGCGGCCCCGGCGGACAGTCGCAGCGTCAGCCCACGCGGACCGAGCCAGATCCCATCACCGCCTTCTTGACCGCGCCCCTGACTTCGCGCGCGCGCACGTCGCCGGAGCCGGCGATGCGGGCGTCGAGCGTCTCGGCGGTGCCGTGGAAGACCACGTTGCCGGAGCCGGCGATCGAGGCGGTCATGGCGCTGGCGTGGCCCGCCGCCACGGTGACGTCGCCCGAGCCCGCCACATGGACGTCCAGGGGCCCGGACACCGACCTGACGGTGACGTTGCCGGAGCCGGCCACGTCGACGTCGACGCGGCCGCGCACCTCGGCGGCGGAGATGTCGCCCGAGCCGGACACCCTGAGCCTGGCCGAGCCGGAGGCGCCGGCGCGAGTGTCGCCGGAGCCGGCCTGGCTGAGCTTCAGCTCCTGCTCGACGTTGGCGACGGTCCAGTCGCCGCAGCCGGCGTTGCCAAGGTTGACGTTCGTCGCCCGGCCGATCGCGCCATAGACCGCCCCGCCCGCGGAGACGTCCACGTCCCTGGGCGTATGCAGCACGATCTGCGGGATGTCCTTCATTGGCACGTCGCCGACGCCCTCGACGCGCACGACCACGCCGGCGCCGGAGCCGCGGCAGCCGCGGATGCGGTTGAGCCTCAGCCCACCGTCGATGACCGTGCGGCGGCCCACGCGGACCTGCAGCGGCAGGCGGGGGTTCTTCGTCAGGAACTCGACGCGGATGTCGGAGCGGTTCTCCGGGATCACCGTGACCTGGGCCACCGCATCCTTGATCTCGACGCTGGCGGCGGCAGCCTGGCCGGCGGCGAGGCCCGCGGCGACGAGGGCGGCTGCGCCCGTGACGAGCGCGATCGGACGACGCATCGTGTCTCCTCCCCTTCCCCAGTTGCCTGCAACGCTAGGCGCACGGCGCCCCCGAGGCAGCTTAATTCGCGGCAATGCGACCCAGGCCGCCGCCCGGACACGAAAAAGGCCGCCGGGCGGACCCGGCGGCCTTCTGAGTTTTGACGGGAGCTGGCGGCCTACTCGATGATTTTCGAGACGACGCCCGCGCCGACCGTGCGGCCGCCTTCGCGGATGGCGAAGCGCAG
>JAQGIJ010000632.1 GCA_028291285.1 Phenylobacterium sp.
GCCTCGGCGTGCCGCGCCGCGAAGCCCTGGTCGAAGCTCGCCATCATCGCCGCCTCTTCGGCGCGCTTGGCCTCGCTCTCGTGCATGTCGGCGTTGAGGTAGTGGATCATCCAGCGCGTGGAGACGGCCATGTGGCTGAGGAACGGCCGGCCCTGGATGAACACCACGCGCAGCTTGCGGTAGAGGCCGTCCGCGCCGCTGTAGTCGAAGAAGGCGGTGACGTAGAACTCCGCCTCCGCCCGTGCGGCCAGGTACGCGTGCAGCTCGCCGCCGTCGGCCAGCCGCTCCATGCCCAGCCCGGCATGGGTGCCGACCGGCCGCACGATGACCGGGTACTGTAGGCCTTCGGCCAGGTCGAAGAGCGTTCGCCCGCCGCCGGCGACCTCGACGAGCGCGGCGCGCGGGACCCGGCGGACCACTGGACAGAGCACCTTCGGATGGTTGGCGAAGCGGTCGGCGACGCCGTCGCGGGTGAGGCCGGCGATCAGGTCCGCCCGGCTGTTGAGCACCGGCCTGGGCCAGCCGGCGAGGGCGCCCTGCAGCTCCCCCAGCAACGGGGCCGCCTCTTCCGACTCGCCGATCGCCAGGAAGGCCAGGTCGTGGTCGGGAACCGCGGCGAAGGCCGGTGGGCCGTCGATGTAGCAGCTGATCAGCTCGACGTCCGAGCCCTCCAGCAGGAAGTCGAGCGGGGTGTTGGCGGTGAAGTCGCCCTGAGTCATGAAGGCGAGCACCCGCAGGCGCGGCTCGCCCGGCGCCGGGCGGCGGTAATGCGGCTGGTCGGCGATGGCGGCCGCCTGCAGCTCCAGCCCCTTGTCGCGCTGGCCCGTGCCGATGAGCAGGGTCCCGAGGTCCAGGAAGGCGGCGGAGTCGGCGGCGTCGGCGGTGGCGCGCGCCACCAGCCCGTCCCACAGCGCCTGCAGGCGCTCCGGCTCCGAGCAGGCCCGGGCGAGCGTGGCCAGGCCATAGGTCTCGCCCGGCGGCCGCGTCGGCGCGGCGTCGGGCTGTGGCTGCGCTAAGCCGCGCGTCTGTGGCGACATTTGCGTCCGGTCTCCAGGGTAGCCTTGACCAGCGCTTCGATGTCGCGCGCTTCGGTGCGGTGGTTGACGATGGCGGCGCGGATGACGACCTGGCCGCCGATCCGCGTGAGCGAGGGGGCGACCACGCCGGCTTCGTGCAGGCGCATGACGATCTCGGCGTTGAGTGTGTCGGCGTCGGGGTCGCGGAACCGGAAGCAGACGATGTTCAGGGGCGCCGGAGCCATCAGCTCCAGCTCGGGCTCCGCGCCGATCCGCTGCGCCAGCTCCGTCGCCAGAAGGCAGGTGCGCTCGATCACCGCGCCGAGCGCCGCGGCGCCATAGGTCTTGAGGGTGAACCAGGTCTTCAGCGCGCGGAATCCGCGCGAGAGGTCGGGACCGTAGTCGCAGGGCCACCAGCCGCCGGCCGCCAGGCCGCGCTCGGCGCGCTGCAGATAGGGCGCTTCGGCCGCGAAGGTGCTGCGGTGCAGCTCGCCGTCGCGCACCAGGAGGAAGCCGGCGTCGTAGGGCGTCTGGCCCCACTTGTGCCAGTCGAAGGCGATGGAATCCGCGCGATCCAGGCCGGTGAGACGTGGCGCGATCGAGGGCGCCAGCACGCCCAGCGCCCCGAATGCGCCGTCGACGTGGAAGTGCAGGCCCTCCGCGGCCGCGATGTCGGCGAGCGCCTGCAGGTCGTCCACCGCGCCGATGTCCACCGTGCCTGCCGTCCCCACCAGCATGAAGGGCGCCAAGCCCGCGGCCTGGTCCGCCGCGATGGCCGCGCGAAGCGCCGCCGGATCCATCCGATGCTGATCGTCCACGGCGACCAGCCTGAGCGCGGCCGCGCCCTGGCCGGACATCTCCATCGCCCGGCCGATGCAGCTGTGCGCGGCGGCGGAGGCGTAGGCGGTCAGCCGTGCGGCCTCAGCGCCCATGCCCTGCGTCCGCACGCCGGGGCCCAGCGCCCGCTGGCGCGCGATGAGGGTGGCGAGGAAGTTCGCCTGCGAGGTGCCGGTGAGGAACAGGCCGCTGGCCTGCGGCGGAAAGCCGAACATCTCCCGCGTCCAGGCGACGACCTGCTGTTCCACCTCCAGCGCCATGTGGTCGCGCCCGCCCAGGTTTGCGTTCATCCCGGCGGCGAGCATCTCGGCGAGCATGCCCACGGCCGTGCCGCCGCCCTGCACCCAGCCCATGAAGCCCGGGTGCGCATTACCGCTGGAATAGGGCAGCACCGCCTGCAGGAAGGTCTGGTGCACCTGGGCGAGCTCGCTCGGGCCCTGCGGCAGGGGCTCGCGGAAGGCCTCGCGCAGGGCCGGCGGCGGCGCGCGCCAGACCGGCTGCTCGCGCAGGCTCTCGAGGTGATCGAAGATGTCGTCCAGCATCCGGTGGCCCTGCGCCCGGACAGCGGACCAGTCCTCGGGATCAAGTGCGGGCTGAGCCATTTTCCTGGAGAGAATCGGCGTCGGCGGTGACGCTGCGGGCACGGTCGCAGGCCACCGTTTTCGAGTGGTTAACGGAATCCTCCGGCAATGCAGGGCGGCAGCGGGCGGAGAAGGCATGAACGGCTTCACGGCAGACGTTTGCGCCCACACCGGCAAGCCCGCGGTGCGCCAGCGGACCGA
>JAQGIJ010000634.1 GCA_028291285.1 Phenylobacterium sp.
GCCTCGCAGGAGGCCGGCGTCCGCACCCGGCTGCTGCCGGCCGAGGCGGCGCGGCCGGCGGACCTCATCGAGGCCGCCGGCTACCTGTTCGTCTGTCCGGAGAACCTGGCCGCGCTCAGCGGCGAGATGAAGGCGTTCTTCGACCGCACCTACTACCCCGTGCTCGACCGCATCCAGGGCCGGCCCTACGCCATCATGGTCTGCGCCGGCAGCGACGGGACCAACGCCGTGCGCCAGATCGCGCGCATCGCCACCGGCTGGCGGCTGCGGGCGATCGCCGAGCCGGTGATCGTCTGCACCCACGCCCAGACGCCCGAGGCCATCCTGGCGGCGAAGACCCTGTCCGCGGAGGAGCTGGAGCCTTGCGCCGAGCTCGGCCAGGCGATGGCGGCGGGGCTGGCGATGGGCGTGTTCTGAGCGCCGTCAGCCGCCGATCTCGACGACGATGCGGCCGGCGGCGCGGCCGGCGTGGGCGGCCTGCATGGCCTCGGCGAAGCGCTCGAACGGATAGGTCTCGGCGATCTTCGGGCGGATCGCCCCCTTGGCGTAGAGCTCGAACAGGGCGGCGAGGTTGGCTGCGGCCACCTGCGGCTCATTCAGGCCGAACTGGCGGATGTCGACGCCGACCAGGTCCGCGCCCTTGAGCAGCGGCAGGTTCACCGGCAGGCGCGGGATCTCGCCCGCGGCGAAGCCGATCACCAAGTGGCGGCCCTTCCAGGCCAGCGACCGGAAGGCGAGTTCAGTGGCCGCGCCGCCCACCGGATCGACGACCACGTCCACGCCGCGGCCGCTGGTCAGCGCCTTGATCTGGTCGCGCCAGTCGGCGGCGCCGGAGTCCACCGCGGCCTCGGCTCCGGCCTCCAGCGCCAGCGCGCGCTTGGCCTCGCTCGAGGCCGAGCCGATCACCCGCGCGCCCAGCGCCTTGGCGAGCTGGATGGCCGCAACGCCTACGGCGCCGCCGGCGCCCAGCACCAGCACCGTCTCGCCGGGCGCCAGCCGGGCGCGCTGCACCAGGGCGTGGTAGGCGGTGGCGTAGCTCACCCGGAACACCGAGCCCTCGGCGAAGCTCATGCCGTCGGGCAGCTTCACCGGCGTCGAGGCGGCGAGCACCGCCTGTTGCGACAGCCCCCCGCCCATGCCCGAGGCGGCCACCCGGTCGCCGGGCGCAAGGTCGCTCACGCCCTCGCCCACCGCCTCGACGACGCCGGCGAACTCGGTGCCGGGGGTGAAGGGCAGCGGCGGCTTGATCTGATAGCCGCCGGCGGCGATCAGCACGTCGACGAAGCTCACGCCGACCGCGCGGACCGCGATGCGCACCTGGCCCGCGCCCGGCTCAGGCGCCGGCTTCTCCTCGATGACGAACGTCTCCGGCGCTCCGAAGGCGTGCGCGACCACCGCCCGCATGACTTTCCCCTCCCGCTGTTCCTGTCGCCATCAGAGCGGATGCGCCGCCCCATGCGCAATGGCCTCGCTCCCTTAAGGCCTGTTTTACCGGTTCACGGGACAACTGCAGGCTGAGATGTGCGCCCGCATTGCGCGAGGCCGCCGCGCGGAAGGTCTGGGCATGCCAGGGGAACACAAGCTGCCGGCGGTGGGCTCGGAGCTGATCTGCGTCTCGATCGGCGAGCACCTCTACGCCATCGACATCATGCAGGTGCGCGAGATCCGCGGCTGGACGGTCTCCACGCCGCTGCCGCACGCCCCGGCGCACGTGCTGGGGATGATCAATCTGCGCGGGGCCATCCTGCCGGTGATCGACCTGGGCTCGCTGCTGGGCGTCGGCGAGACGGCCGTGTCCGCCTCCTCGGTGGTGATGGTGGCCCAGATCGGCGACAACCAGGCGGGCCTGCTGGTGGACGCGGTCTGCGACATCCTGATGGTCGCCGAGAACATGCTGCAGGAGGCGCCCAACGTCGGCGGCGGACGCGTCCGGGACTTCGTGGCCGGGGTGATGACCACCGACCAGGGCATCGTCACCCTGCTCTCCCTCGACCACGTCATGCCCGAAGGCCTGTCCGCCCAGGCTGCCTGAGCCTCCTTAGGTCGGCCGCATCGCCTGGAGCAGGCTGCCGGTGTAGGCCGCGTGGCCCACGTGGGTGAGCCTCGCCTCGACGTCGGCCCAGATCTCGCCGCCCAGGTCGCGCCAGCGACGGCAGAAGGCGTAGTCCTCGGATAGGTACTGCCCCGTCTCCGGCTCGATCAGGGTGTCGAAGACCATCACCGCCGAGGCGGGTGCGTCGCCCAGTTCCGAGAGGTCGGCGGTAAGCTCGGGATGCGCCTCGACGATGCGCTGCATGGCCGCCCGCTCGATCATCAGGAAGCCGGTGCCGGCGTAGGCCACCTTGGCGAAGCCGTCGTTCACCTCGACGCTGTTGTCCGGCGTGGGGATGAAGCGGACGACGTAGCCGATCGCCTGGGCCATCAGGTCGGCGACGCCCGCCTTGGCCGCGGCCCGGGCCTTCTCCCAGTCGATGTGCTTGAGCGGGCAGACCGCCGCCGCCACCGGCCGGCTCGCCTCGAGCAGGCGGAAGACGTTGTCCGGCGCAAAGCCGATGTCGGCGTCGCAGTAGAGGATGTGCGTCGCCGCGGGATGGGCGAGGAAACTCGCCGCCAGGCGGCTGCGCGCGCGGGTGATCAGCGCGTCGCCGCCCATCAGCTCCACGTGCAGGCCCACGCCGCGGGCCCGGCAGGCGGCCTGCAGCGCCACCACCGAGCGCATGAAGAAGACGTTCACGCTGCCGCCGAAACAGGGCGTGGCCAGGTAGATGAAGGGCGCCGCGCGCTCAGGCATCGCGGGTCCGCGGCGCCGCCATGCGCATCGCCAGCATGACCAGCCACCAGACCAGCAGCGCGGCGCCGACGCCTGTGCTGTCCGCCGCCCAGTCGCGCCAGTCGGCGTCGCGACCGAACGGCAGGTCGCCCTGCAGCACCTCGACCAACCCGCCGAACGCGAAGGCGAAGGCGGTGACGCGGGCGGGGCGCGCCGGCCAGAGCACGAGCCCCAGGCCGGTCAGCACGCACCAGGCGAGGCTATGCTCGGCCTTGTCCCACAGGTTGACGGTGGGCAGGTCATTGGACGGCGCCAGGCACAGGTAGAGCAGCACGGCGACCGCCCCCGCATAGGCGGCGATGCGAAGCGCCGGCGGCCATCGCCAGGGCAAGAGGCTCACAGCTTCAGGCCCAGCCGCGGGACCGTCGCAACGATCACGCCCGACAAGGCCGCCTTGACCAGGAGGTAGAGCATCGCACCCTCATAGCAGACCCGCCGACGCTTGCACCGGGGGAGGCGCCTCACTAGCCTCCGCCAAGCGCAAGAGGACGGCGGATGGGCATCGAAGCGGTGATCTTTGACTTCGGCGGCGTCATAACCGCCTCCCCGTTCGAGGCTTTCAACCGCTTCGAGGCGGAGCATGGCCTGCCCCGCGACATCATCCGGCGGGTCAACGCGACCAACCCGCACGACAACGCCTGGGCGCACCTCGAACGCAGCGACATCGATTCCGCCGAGTTCGACCGGCGGTTCCGCGAAGAGTCGAAGGCGCTGGGCCACGAGGTGTCGGGGGCCGCGGTGATGGCCCAGCTTTCCGGGGCCATCCGGCCGCGGATGGTGTCGGCGCTGAAGACCTGCAAGCAGCACTTCAAGGTGGGCTGCATCACCAACAACTTCATGACCGAGAAGGGCGACGCCCACCGCCTGGCGAGCGCCATGGGTGAGGTGCTGGAGCTGTTCGACGCGGTGATCGAGAGCGCCAAGGCGGGCCTGCGCAAGCCCGACCCGCGGATCTATCTGATGATGTGCGAGCTGCTCGACGTCGCGCCCGGGGCCTGCGTCTACCTCGACGACCTGGGGATCAACTGCAAGCCGGCCGCCGCGCTCGGCATGACCGCGATCAAGGTGGTGGACGTGGACCAGACCCTCGCCGACCTCGCCCGCGCCACGGGCCTGGCCTTCGAAGCCGAGGCGGCGGCGTGAGCCGGCCGCCGAAGATCGGCGCGGCCGCCGCGCTGAAGGGCCTGCCCGGCTGGACGGCGGCCGAGGGCGGGCGCGACGCCATCTGCCGGACCTACCGCTTCGGCGACTTCAACAGCGCCTTCGGCTTCATGGCCCGCGTGGCGCTGATGGCGGAGAAGCTCGACCACCACCCGGAGTGGTTCAACGTCTACAGCCGGGTGGAGGTGACGCTGGCCACCCACGACGCGGACGGGGTGACGGAACTCGACGTGAAGCTCGCCGGCTTCATGGACGACGCCGCCGGCGCCTTGGGCCTGCGTTGAAACTTTAGGGAGAGCCAGGATGGGCCGACGGGTCGCAGGCAAAAAGGCGTTCGTCACCGGCGCAGCCCAGGGCCTGGGCGAGGCCATCGCTCAGCGGCTGGCCGAGGAGGGCGCCAAGGTGACGCTCGCCGATATCAACGCCGAGGGCGCACGCGCGGTCGCCGCCGAGATCGACCGCATCCACGGCGAGGGGACCGCCTTCGCCGTTCCGCTGGACGTCACCAAGGAAGACCAGTGGATCTATGCGCTCGAGGAGGCCGACGCGGCCATGGGCGGGATCTCGGTGCTGGTGAACAACGCCGGGATCTTCCGCACCGGCGACGTGGAGCAGCTGAGCTACGAGGCCTGGAAGCAGTCGATGAGCGTCAACGTCGACTCCGTCTTCCTGGGCGCGAAATATGCGCTGAAGTACATGCGGCAGAACACGCCCGGCTCGATCGTCAACATCTCCTCGATCGCGGGCCTGATCGCGGGCCACAACACGCCGGCCTACAACGCGTCGAAGGCCGCGGTCTGGCTGCTCTCCAAAAGCATCGCCCTGCACTGCGCGCGCCAGGGCGTGGACGTGCGCTCGAACTCCGTCCATCCGGCCTTCATCGACACCCCGATCCTCGATCCGCTGCGCGACCAGCTCGGCCGCGACGAGGCCGAGGCCAAGCTCGCCCGGCAGGTGCCGATGGGCCGGATCGGCAAACCGCAGGACGTCGCCGACGCGGTGATCTACCTGGCCTCGGACGAGAGCCGCTTCATGACCGGCGCGGAGCTGAAGCTCGACGGCGGCATCAGCGCGATGTGAGGCGCTGCGGCGCCTCAGTTCACCAGCACCGCGCCCATCAAGAGGCGCGCGCCGGGCTTGCCCAGGGTCTGGTCGGTGGCGCGCTGCAGGGTGCGGGCGAGGAAGTCGGGGTTGGGCGGGAAGCCCGCGGGCAGGCCGCCGGCGTAGATCTGCACCGCCTGGACATAGGCGGCCCTCAGCCTGGGCAGCAGCAGCTCGGCGCGCGAGCGGAGCGCCGCGTCGGGGATGTCGACGCCGCAGTCCACCGTCATGACGCCGCGCCGGCCGCCCGGCCTGACGGTGTAGGCCGTCAGGGTCTCGACCTGGATGTAGCTCTCGCCGCCGGTCTTGCGCTTGTCGCCGCCCTCGCCGGCGCGCGACGCCCCAGGGAGAGCGAACGGCGCGGCGGCGGCCAGGGCGGCCAGCGCAAGGACCAGGCGGCGTCTCATCGGCCGCGATCATGAACAAACATGGTTAGCGGTCTCTTTACGAGCCGGCCCCGACAGTGCCCCGGAGCGGGCGATTCGCCCGCTGTGCCAACGGAGCCGCCCTTGGGCCGATTCGCCCCGACCACGCTTGATCTCGACGGCAAGGTCATCCTCGTGACCGGCGCCACCGGCTCGTTCGGGCGCCGGTTCGTCGAGACCGTCCTGGAGCGCGCGAGCCCCCGCAAGCTGATCGTCTATTCCCGGGACGAGCTGAAGCAGAGCGAGATGCAGATCGACCTCGCCGAGCGCTTCGGCCCCGACCAGCTCGGGCGGTTGCGCTTCTTCCTGGGCGACGTGCGCGACCGCGAGCGGCTGACCCTGGCGATGCGCGGCGTCGATATCGTGGTGCACGCCGCGGCCCTCAAGCAGGTGCCGGCGGCGGAGTACAACCCCTCGGAATGCATCCACACCAATGTGCTGGGCGCGGAGAACGTGGTCTGGGCCTGCCTGACCAACCGGGTCAAGCAGGTGGTGGCGCTCTCCACCGACAAGGCCTGCAACCCGATCAACCTCTATGGCGCCACCAAGCTCGCCTCCGACAAGACTTTCGTGGCGGCGAACAACCTCTCCGGCGACATCGGCACGCGCTTCTCGGTGGTGCGCTACGGCAATGTGGTGGGCTCGCGCGGCTCGGTCGCCCCGCTGTTCCAACGGCTGATCGCCAACGGCGCGCGCGACCTGCCGATCACCGACCCGCGGATGACGCGCTTCTGGATCACCCTGAATCAGGGCGTCGACTTCGTGCTCTCGTCGCTGGCGCTGATGCGCGGCGGCGAGATCTTCGTGCCGAAGATCCCCTCGATGCGGATCGCCGACCTGGCGGCCGCCATGGCGCCGCAGCTGGGCGTCCGCGTGGTCGGCATCCGGCCCGGCGAGAAGCTGCACGAGATCATGATCAGCGCCGACGACGCGCGCACCACGGTCGACCTCGGCGACCGCTACGCCATCGAGCCGGCCTTCGCCGAATACACGCGCGAGCCGTTCGGCGGCGCGCCGCTGGCGGAGGGCTTCGCCTACGCCTCGGACACCAACGAGGAGTGGCTGTCGGGCGCAGCGCTCCTGGCGCTGCTCGGCGAGGGCGCGCCCGCCCGGCGGCGGCGGCTCACGGACGCCTGATGGAGCCCTTCCTCCCGTACGGGCGCCAGACCATCGAGGAGGACGACATCGCCGCGGTGGCGCAGGCGCTGCGGGCCGACTTCCTGACCACCGGCCCCATGGTCGAGCGGTTCGAGCAGGCCTTCGCCGAGCGGGTCGGGGCGGCGCACGCCGTCGCCTGCGCCAACGGCACGGCCGCCCTGCACCTGGCCATGCTGGCGCTGGAGGCCGGCCCGGGCGATGCGGTGATCGTCCCCGCCATCACCTTCCTGGCGACGGCCAACTGCGCGCGCTTCGCAGGCGCCGAGGTCGTGTTCGCCGACGTAGATCCGGCGAGCGGGCTGATGACGCCGCAGACCCTGCGTGAGGCGCTGGGCCGCGTGGGCGGGCGGCGGCTGCGCGCGGTCCTGCCGGTGCATCTGCGCGGCGACGCCGTCGACCTGCCGGGGCTCGAGGCGCTGGCGCGCGAGGCAGGCGCAGTGCTCGTCGAGGACGCGCCGCACGCGCTCGGGACGACGATGCGATTCGGCGATGTGATGGAGCGTGTCGGCGATGTGCGCCATTCGGCGATGGCCACCTTCTCCTTCCACCCGGTGAAGGCGATCGCCACCGGCGAGGGCGGCATGGTCACCACGAGCGATGCGGCGCTGGCCGAGCGCCTGCGCCGCCTGCGCAGTCACGGCATGGTGCGGCCGCCGGGCGCAGAGCCCTGGTGGTACGAGATGCCGGAGCTCGGCTTTAACTACCGCCTGCCGGACGTGCTCTGCGCGCTGGGCCTGTCGCAGCTGGCCAAGCTCGACCGCTTCGCCGAGCGGCGCCGGGCGCTGGCGGGCGCCTATGACGCGGCGCTCGCCCCCCTCGCTCCGCGGGTGCGCAGGGCCGCCTCGCCGCCCTGGAGCCGGCCGGTGCTGCACCTGATGACCGTGCTGATCGACTTCGCCGCGGCCGGCAGGAGCCGGCTGGAGGTGGTCGAGGCGCTCCGGGCCCGCGGCGTCGGCAGCCAGGTCCACTACATCCCCGTCCACCGCCAGCCTTATTACCGCGAGCGGTACGGCGCGCTCGAGCTTCCCGGCGCCGAGGCCTGGTACGCGGCCTGCCTCTCCCTGCCGCTCTATCCGGCGATGAACGAGGCGGATGTGGCGCGGGGGGCGCGGGCGCTGACGGCGGCGCTGGGGCTCTGATCGCCGGCGAGACCTCTCCCCGCCTTCGCGCCGCGAAGCGGGGAAGAGCGATTCATGGACGGGTCCGGGATCTGCGCCCTACCGCTTCGTGGCCCGGAGCGCCTGGACCATCTTGCTGTAGTGGTCCTGGCTGCGCCAGCCGTCCTGGTCCTCGCCCCAGCCGACCTTGCCTTCGAACTCCCAGCGGAACAGCGCCGCGGTGGCGCCGGCGCCGGTCTCGCAGAAGTAGCTGACGGCGTGGCCCTCGGCCTCCATGGACCGGCCCTCGCGGTCGACCAGCGTGACCTCCATGTGCTCGCCGATCCCGCTGTCCACGTTGCGCCAGGTCTTCATCTTCGACTTGGTCTTGTCGAGCCGGACGAACTTCCCGTCCTTCAGCAGCCAGCCCATGTTCATCGGGCTCCAACCCTTGGCGTCGCCGTCCTGCGGGCGCACGAAGCTGAGGAATCCGGTCCGGTCGTCGGCGTGGCCGAAGATGTACTGGATCCGGCCGCGGCCGCGTTCGCGCTCGACCTCCCGCCAGCGGGGGCCGCCGGGCTCGCGCACCTTGTAGTCGCCGCGCAGGTACTCCGGCTTCTGGCTGGAGGCGTGCGCCCCTTCACGCGGGCCCCAGGTGCGGTCGCGGACGCTCCAGCAGTCGATCGGGATCTTCTCGCCCTGCAGGGTGAGCGTCCCCTGGATCCGGCCCAGCTGGTCGAAGTGGGGGTTGTGCACGGCCGGCGGCTCGCCCGGCGTGAAGCGGTGCGGCGGGTGGGCCGACAGGTGCTCGAAGTCCAGTCCGAAGCCCCGCTCCTTGTCGGTGTAGCCCACCCAGTAGTCCATGGTCGGGCGCAGCACCTTCAGGCTGTAGCCGCCCTGCGGGAAGGTGATGTCGCGAAGGTCCGGGTCCTTCGGCATCTCGGCTTCCACGTTCTTGTAGTAGGCGGCGCGCGACGGATCCGAGCCCTTGCCGTCCCAGACGAAGATCCGCCAGCGCACCTGGTCCTTGTTCGGATAATAGGCGGCGTGCACCCAGCAGCCGATCCGGCGCTCGGGGATGTTGAAGCACCACCAGTTGGTTTCGAGGTTGAACGGGTTCTGGTCGAGGGTGTGGTAGCGGTCGTCCTCGGCGGTGAACGGCGTCTCTTCGGTGATCTCGGCCACGCTCATCTGTTCCTCCCTGGGTCGCCGGGCGCACCCTGGCCGCTCGTCGAACCCGGGGCAACGTGCCCCAGCGGCATCCGGGCCGGGTCTGAGGCGCGCGCTCAGGCGGGCGTGGCGACCGGCTCGGCGACCAGCGGACGGAAGCCGTAGCGCTCGCCGACGCGGGTCACATAGCCCGGCGCGAAGTGCGCCGGCGCCAGCAGCGCCTCGCTCTGCGCCAGCCGCGCCCGCACCCGCCGGCGCGTCGCCTCGGAGGCGGCGGGGTCCTCGTGGCCGGCCATCTCCAGCCGGGCGTCGAGGATCTGCAGCGGATGGTTGAAGACGTCGCCGGTGAACCAGCCCTCGCGGCCGCCGCTGGCGAAGCGCAGGGCCGAGTGGCCGGCGGTGTGGCCGTGGGTCGGCTCGACGAAGATCCCCGGCGCGATCTGGGCGTCCTCGGCGACCAGCTCGGCCAGCCCTGCGTCCACCACCGGGCGCACGCTGTCCTCGAAGACGCCCTCGTTCCACTCGGTGAAGACGTGGTCCGGGCGGCTCGGGTCCCAGTGCTCGAACTCGCGGCGGACGAAGACGTAGCGGGCGTTGGGGAAGGTGGGGACGAAGCGGCCGCCCTTAAGCTTCGTGTTCCAGCCGCAGTGGTCGCAGTGCAGGTGGGTGCAGAAGACCACGTCGACGTCCTCGCAGCGCACCCCGCTCGCCTCGAAGCGCTCGAGGAAGGGCGTCTGCAGGTCCTGCAGGTGTGGCACCAGCGGGCGCTTGCGGTCGTTGCCGCTGCACGGGTCGATCACCACGGTCAGCCCGTTCAGCCGCAGGATCCAGGCCTGGTAGACGAGGGTGAAGGTCTGACTGGCGTCGTCGAAATAGGCCGGCCCCCAGGCCGCGGCGGCCTCGCGGGCGAAGCCGACGTCGCGCGTCAGCTTCTTGATGTGCATCTGGTCGGTCATCTCTTCGACGCGCAGCAGTTCGGCGTCGCCCAGCCGGATGGTCATCGGCCTTGCTCCTCCCAGAGCGTTCTGAAGATGGCACGCATCATCGGCGCGAGGCCGGCCGATGCCAAGACAGCAAAAAGCCCGCCGGCGGGACCGGCGGGCTTTCGTAGGTCTCAGGCTCTGCGAGATCGCCTAGGCGAGCTCTTCGTTGATCAGGGCCACCTGGTAGAAGCCGTTGCCCTGCAGCGTGTTCATCACCGACATGAAGTCGCCGTAGCGGACCGTCCGGTCGGCGCGGATGTAGACGCGCTGTTCGGTCGGCTGCTTGGACGGATCCTTCTGGCTCAGCACGGCCGAGAGGTCGGCCGGCAGGCCTTCCAGCGTCGTCGTCCGGTCGCCGATGAAGATCGCGCCGCCCGGCTGGATGTTGATCAGCACCGGCTCTTCGATCTTCGAACCCGGCGGCGGCGGAATGGCCGGCGGAAGGTCGAGCTTGATGGACACCGTCGCGGCGGGAATCGCCACCATGAAGATGATGAGGAGCACCAGCATCACATCCACGAAGGGCGTGACGTTGATGTCGCTGTTCTGGCCGAGGTCGAAGCGACTGCTGCCCCCGCCGCCCAGCTTTGCAGCCATGCTAAGTTCCTTCCCTGGGGCGCGATGGTCCGGCCCGGCTCTGACGTTCCGGCGACCATTGGCAAGCGGCCATGGGATTGTAAAGCGCTAAGCGCCGGCCCCGAGGGCGATCGCGCGCGAAGCCCCGGGCCCGGGCGGCCGAACCGGGCGAAACGGCGCCGCCAGGAGAACCGTGTTGCCGGATTTCGCTCCCCGGCGCCCGCGGCGGGGACGATTTTGACGCCGCGACATAAAACACTGTTCACCTCTTTGCCCTAAACGCAGGCGCAGGGCCTGAACCCGGGCCCATGGGGAAACGCAACTCGTGAGGCTCAGAATGAAGCTCCAGATCACCCTCGCCGCTGCGGCCGCGATGTTCGCCATGGCTTCGGCCGCCGTCGCCGCCGAACCGGTCGTCGCCAAGCTGCAGGCCGGCGGCGGCGCGCAGAAGCCGGTCGCCGGCGGCGCCGTCTTCGAATGCCTCGGCGACGTGTGCGCCAGCCGCACGCCGAGCGCCGACACCGCCAGCGTGCGCGGCTGCAAGGAGCTCGCCCGGCAGGTGGGCGCCATGACCGCCTTCGGCCCGAGCTCCAGGCCGCTCAGCGCGGACCAGCTGGCGACCTGCAACGAGTCCGCCCGCAAGTAGGCTCCTCTACGTCCGGCCGCGGCGGTCGTCCCGTCGCGACCGGACCTCGACCGACCGCGGCTCAGCTCCGGCCGGCTGCGGCCTGGCCGGCGATCTGGTGCAGCTCGGTGTCGTCGGGGAGCCGCCCGTCCGGCGTCAGTTCGTGCACCGCCTGCGGCAGGACCTGCGTCAGCTCCGAGAGCAGCGAGTCGCGCGGCAGACCGGTTTGCTCCTGCAGCTGGCGCACATTGTCTTCGCCGAGCGCGTGCGCCACCTGGTCCGGCGCCACCGGCTCATTGTGACCCGGGCCGACCCAGGAATTCACCTGCGTCCCGAGCCCTTTCTGCTGGAACTGGCTGACCAGCGCGCTGAGTGCGCCCGCGCCGCCGAGTCCGCTCAGCAGGCCGCCGAGGCCCGCGCCGCCGCCCTGGCCGCCGAGCAGGCCCCCCAGCATGCCGCCAAGGCCGCCGCCCGTCTGCGCCGGGGCCACCTGCGCTTGGCTTGCCTGTTCCTGTGGATTGAAGCTGCGGCCTTCGCCCGGGGCCTGGTTGTGCGACTGCTGGTAGCTGCGCACGCCTTTCACCAGAAGCGCCAGGATCACGCCGGCCGCCACGGTCGAGCCCAGGCCCGGCTTCCGTTGCGGCCGGCCGCCAGCCGCCATGCTTCCCATCACCTGATCGGGCAGTCCCATGAGCGCGCCTCCACAGCTAGGCGGGAGGAACGCCGCGCGGCAGGCTTTTGTTCAGGGG
>JAQGIJ010000674.1 GCA_028291285.1 Phenylobacterium sp.
GGCGCTAGCTGAGCTTCTTCAGGTTGGCCGCCTTGGCCTCGGTGATCGCCGCGCGCACCGCCGTCAGGTCCGCGCCGGGCACCATGGTGTCGCCGATCACGAAGGCCGGCGTGCCCTCGATGTGCAGCGCCGTGGCCAGCATGCGGGTGTCGAGGATCTGCCGCTCGATCGCCGGGTCCTCGGCGGCCTTGCGCGCCTGGGCCGGATCGACGCCGGCGGCCGACAGGTGGGCGTCCAGGCTCTGGTCGTCCAGCGCCTTCTCGCCCATCCAGCCCTGGTAGAGCTGCAGCGCCTTGGCCTTGACCTGCGGCGTGAGCGCGACCTTGGCGGCGGTGTCGGAGACCGAACCGAAGATCGGGAACTCCTTGAAGACGAAGCGGACGTCCGGGTTGTCGCGGACCAGCTCGACGACCTGCGGGGCCGCCAGCTTGCAGTAGCCGCAGCGGTAGTCGAAGAACTCGACCACCGTCACCTTGCCGTTCGGATTGAGCACGACGTCGCGCGGATCCCGCTCCAGCTGGCTGCGGAACTTGCCGATGGCCTCGGTGGAAGCCTTGGCCGCGGACGCCTGGTCGGTCTCCTGCAGCTTGTTGACGGCCTCGCGGATCACCTCGGGGTGGGCCATCAGGTAGGCGTGCACGCGCCGGCCGAAGGCGGCGTCGTCGGTCTTCTGGCAGCCGGCGAGCGCCAGCGCGGCAAGGAGCGCCAGACCGGCGCCGTGGACGGATTTCATCGCGCTGAGATAGGGCCTGGCGCCCGGCAAGGCCAGAGCGCGGGCGGGCGCCTTTACGAAGCTGCGACCTCTGGGCGCGTAGAGAAGGGGCGATGTCGTCCGCCGCGCGCCTGCTGAACGCCCTTCGCGACGCCGCCTGGCTGGACGCCGCCCGGGCGCGGGCCTGGTCGCGCATCCTGCTGGCCATGATGATCCTCGTGGCGGCCGGCTGGGCGCTGACCTCCGCCGGCGGGCTCGACCGCACCGGCAAGCCGCTCGGAACCGATTTCGTCAGCTTCTGGGCCGCGGGGCGCCTGGTCGATTTGGGCGCGCCCGCCGCGGCGGCCTACGATCCGCTGCGGCACGGGGCGGTGGAGCACGCCGCAGTTCAAGGCGCGTGGCCGGGCTACACGCCCTTTCCCTATCCGCCGAGCTTCCTGCTGGTCTGCCTGCCGTTCGGCCTCTTGCCCTATCTGCCCGCGCTCGCGCTGTGGGTGGCCGCCACCGGCGCGGCCTTCTGGGCTGCGGCGCGTCGATGGTTGCCGGCGCAGCTGGGCCTGGTCCCGGTGCTCGCCTATCCCGCGGTGCTGATCAACGCCGCCAACGGCCAGAACGGCTTCCTCACCGCGGCCCTCTTCGGCGCCGGCGCGCTCGCCTGGGGCCGCCGGCCGGTGCTGAGCGGCGTCTGCCTGGGCCTGCTGAGCTTCAAACCGCACCTGGGGCTGCTGATCCCGGTGGCGCTGGTCGCCGCGGGCCAGTGGCGGGCGATCGCCGGCGCCGCCGCCGCGGCGCTGGGGCTCGCGCTGGTCGCCACGGCGCTGTTCGGGCTGCACGCCTGGGCGGCGTTCCTGCCGCAGCTTGCGATGATGCGGCAGGTGGTGGAGGCGGGCCTGCTCGAGCCCGGCAAGGTGATCAGCCTGTTCGCGGCGCTGCGCCTCTGGGGCGCGCCACGGCTGCTGGCCTACGCCGCGCAGGCCGCATTGGTGCTGGCCTGCGCCGCCGCGGTCTTCCTCACCGCGCGCCGGCGCCCAGACGGGCAGGGGAGCGGGGCGCTGCTGATCGCCGGCGCGCTCCTGGCCTCGCCCTATCTGCTCGACTACGACCTGACGCTCGCCGTCTTCCCCATGGCCTGGGTGCTCAGCCGGGCGCTGAAGGAAGGCTTCCGCCCCTGGGAGAAGGCCGCGCTGCTGGCGGCCTACGTCCTGCCGCTGGTCTGCCGGACGCTGGCCCTGAACCTGCACCTGCCGCTCGCCCCGCTGGTCCTGGCCGGCCTCTTCCTGGTCACCCTGCGCCGCGCCTGGGCCGAGCCCGAGGCGGCGCACGCCTAGGATCCGTACAGAGATACCGCTCATCCCCGCGAAAGCGGGGACCCAGGTTTTTTCACGACCGACAGCGCTGGCGGCTGGGCCTCTTCGTGCTCTTCGTGTCTAGGGTTCGCCCCGCCGCTCCCCACCCGTTCGTGTCGTTGGTGTGGTTCGTGCACAAAAAACCTGGGTCCCCGCTTTCGCGGGGATGACCGGAAATGGAGCGGGCATCAGTTCTTCCGCCGAGCCCGAGGCGGCGGCTTAGCGCACCTGGGCTTCGGAGATGGAGCCTTCGCGGGCCAGCTGCTGCAGGTCGTCCTTGCTCGGCTTGGAGGTCAGGACGATGTCGGTGGCCCGCCGCCACTCGGGGGTGTTCTTCCTCAGCCGCTCGCGCGCCCGCATGGCGAAGACCCGCGCCTGGCTCGTGTCGCCGATGTCGAAGTCGTATTCGGCCGTCGCCAGCCGCGCCATCCCCTCGTCGCCGCGCTTGTCGTAGCCCTGGGCGAGCAGGCGCCAGGCCTCGGCGTTGTCGTCCTCCAGCGTCAGCGCGCGCTTGAGCTCGCCGATGCCCTCGTCAACCTTGGCCTTGTCGTCGAGCGCGATCAGCGTCTGGCCGAGGTTGATGTGCAGCAAGGGCGCCCCGGGCCGCAGCGTCACCGAGCGGCGCTGCGGCTGCTCGGCCTCCGGCGCGCGGCCGAACTCGAACAGCACCTGGCCCTTCAGCTCCCACAGGTAGGGGTTGTCCGGCTGCTCCTGCAGTAGGGCGTCGATCAGCTTCAGCGCCTTGTCCGGCTCCTTCATCTGGTAGTAGGCGATCGCCCGGGCGTAGCGGGCCGGATAGCTCCTGTCCGTCTCCGCATACTTGACCATCGCCGTCTGCGGATTGAGGAAGGCGTCGAGCTTGGCCTTCATGATCTCGTGCTCGGCCAGGGCCGCGGGGCCGTCGACCTGCCTGTAGTGGGGTTGCGCCTCCACCCGGCTCTTCAGCGCGTCGATCCGGTCGGACGAGAGCGGGTGGGTGCGGAAGTACTTGTAGCGGCGCGCCTCCTCGAACACCTCCTGGTAGCGGAAGTTGTCGAAGAAGTCGGCCAGGCCCTTGCCGGACAGGTTGGCCTTCTCCAGCAGGGTCGCGCCGGCCTGGTCGGCCCGGCCTTCCTGCTCGCGGCTGTAGCCGAAGGCGCCCAGGGTGCCGAAATAGCCGGCGCTGCCCATCAGGCCCGCGGCCGCCTCGCCCGAGCCGGCGACGGCCGCCAGCAGGCCCAGGCCCATGGTCAGCAGGAAGGGCCGCATGCCCGCCTGGTTCATCTCGCCGGAGCGGACGTTGTGGCCCGCGGCCAAGTGGCCCGTTTCGTGCGCCATCACCCCCTGCAGCTCGTTGGGGGTCTTGGTCTGCATGATCAGCCCGGTGTTGACGCCCATGATCCGCGGCGCGGCGAAGGCGTTGAGGTCCTTCGAGCCGATCAGCTGGATCTGCACCGTCTTGGGTTCGATGCCGGCGGCCCTCAGGATCGGGTCGGCGTCCCGGTGCAGGATGTCCTCGATCTCGGTGTCACGGATCAGCGTCTCGCCCTGCTCCTGGGCGAGGGCCAGGCCAGGGCGGACGAGCAGGCTCGCCGTGAGCGTGATCGCCAGGACGAGATGCGGAACCGACCGGGCAGGGGAAGCCATGCTCAACTCTCTTAAGCTGCCCCCCTCAAGGCCGGTCGGCACGGTAGCGCGTCAGCCGCGCCGCCACCAGCCTCGCCGTGGGGCCGTGGGCGGTGCGGTGATCTCGGACGGATCGGGCGCCCGCGGAACGGGCTCCGACGGCGGCGCCGCCTCGGCGAGCACCGGTTCCGGCTGAGGCGCGGGCGCCTCGACGGCGGCGACGGGCTCAGCCTCCGCCGGAGCCGCCGCGGCCTTGCGGCTGCGGCTGCGCGGCTTCTTCGCCGGCGGGTCGTCGGCGGCGACCGGGGCGTCCGCCGGCTCGGCGAACACCGGCTCGGCCGCGATCTGCGGCTGGGCGGCGTGCGGCTCAGCCTCGGCCACCGCGTCGACCGGAGCGGCCTCGGCGGGCTCGCCGCGGCCGCGGCCTCGGGGGCGCCGCGGGCGCTTCGGCTTGTCCTCGACCGCCGGCAGCTCGACCCACATGTCATCCCCATCGGCGGAGGCCGCCGGGCGTGAGATCACCGGGGCCGGCGGGTGGGCCGTCTCGGCCGCCGCGGCGGCGGGCGCGTACGCCGCAACGGGCGCGGGCTGCTGCGGCCGGGCGTCGTTGGCGGGCTGCGGGGCGGCGGCCTGCTTCAGGTCCTCGGCCGGGTCGTACCAGACGAAGGGATCCTCGCCGTAGGGCACCCAGGGCCGGGTCCAGGCGAAGGCGTCCTGCGGGCGTGCGTCGTCGCGCATGCGACGGCCGCCGCGGCGTCCGCGCCGCCGGCGCCGGCCGCCGCTCTCGTCGTCGGCTTCGCCCGGCTGAGGCTGCTGAGCTTCGGCCGGCGCGGGCAGGGGCTGGTCGCCGTGCGGCTCGCTGCGCTCCTCACCGCGCTCGCCGCCGCCGCGCCGCCGGCGCCGCCGGCGC
>JAQGIJ010000022.1 GCA_028291285.1 Phenylobacterium sp.
CACCGGCTCGCCCCAGGCGATGGCCCCGGCCGCCACCTCGGCGACCTTGCGGCTGCGCGACTTGCGCTCGGCGAGCGCGGCGATGTCCGCGGCGCGATAGAGGCTGCGGCGCGGGTCGGCGGGGTCCGGCCGCACCTGCACCCGCCCGCGGCTCACATAGGCATAGAGGGTCTGCGGCCTGACCCCCAGCCGCGCGCGGGCCTCTTCCGCAGCGATCCAGTCCGGCCCGGCCATAGGTTGATTCAGTTGATCAAGATTGACGAGAGGAGGATGCCGACAAATCTCTGTCCCGGCAAGCTGTGATGGAGGCGTCGATGTCGGACGGACTGGAAGGCGTAGTGGCGGCGGAGACCGTGCTCTCGGAGGTCGACGGCCAGGCCGGCCGGCTGATCATCCGCGGCCGCTCGCTCGACGAGCTGGCCGGCCGCACGCGGTTCGAGGCGTTGGCGCGGCTGCTGTTCGAAGGCTTCTTCGAAGACCTGCCCGCGGACCTCGCGCCCGCCCTCGGCCGCGCCCGGGCGGACGTGTTCGCCGAGGTCTCCGCCCTCGACGCGCGCCTGCTCGACCGCACGCCGGTGGAGGCGGTCCGGGCGCTGACCGCGCGGCTCGCCGATGGCGACGACCTGGCCATAGCGCTGCGGCTGCTGGCCGCGCCGGCGGTGTTCACCCCGGCGGTGGTGCGCGCCCAGTCCGGCCTGGCCCCGGTGGCGCCCGATGCTTCGCTCGGCCATGCCGCCGACATCCTGCGGATGACCCGCGGGGAGGCGCCCGCGCCCGCCGAGGCCGACGCGCTCGACGCCTACCTCGTCACGGTCAGCGACCATGGCCTCAACGCCTCGACCTTCGCCGCGCGGGTGGTGGCCTCGACGCGGGCCGGCCTGACCTCGGCGGTGCTGGCCGGGATCAGCGCGCTGAAAGGGCCGCTGCACGGCGGCGCGCCCGGACCGGTCATCGAGATGCTGGACGCCATCGGCGAGCCCGCCAACGCGCGGGCCTGGATCGAGAACGCCCTCGACCACGGCGACCGGCTGATGGGCTTCGGCCACCGCATCTACCGCGTGCGCGACCCCAGGGCCGATGCGCTGAAGTCCGCGGTCCGGCGCCTGGACGCGGCCTCGAACCGCGGCGCCGGCCGGCTCGCCTTCGCCGAGGCCGTGGAGGCCGCCGCCCTGGCCATCCTGAAGGAACGCAAGCCCGACCGGCCGCTCGACACCAATGTGGAGTTCTACACCGCACTGTTGCTGGAGGCGCTGGGCCTGCCACCGGCGGCCTTCACCTGCGTCTTCGCCATGGGCCGCACCGCCGGCTGGATCGCCCACGCCCGCGAACAGCTCGCCGGCGGCCGCCTGATCCGGCCGCAGTCGCACTACGTCGGGCCGATGCCGAAGGCGGCTTAGGCGCCGGTCGGCAGCACCTCGGCCTCGGCGAGAAAGGCCGCGAGGTCGCCGCCGCGGAAGTACAGGCCGCGCACGCCGGCGCGGCGGGCGGCCTCCATGTCCGAGCCCTTGTCGCCGACCATCAGCGAGCGCTCGCGGTCGATCGGGAAGTCGGCGAGCGCGCGCAGCAGCATGCCGGGATTGGGCTTGCGGTCCGGCGGGTCGGGGTGGCGGTAGGCCGCCTCCGGGGCGTCGGGATGGTGCGGGCAGAAGTAGAAGGCGTCGATCCGCGCGCCGGCCTGCGCCAGCTCTTCGGCCATGCGCGCGTGCAGGGCGTGCATCTCGGCCTCGGTGTAGTAGCCGCGGCCGACGCCCGACTGGTTGGTCACCACGATCACCAGCCAGCCGGCGCGGTTGAAGGCCGCCACAGCCTCGCGCGCGCCGGCGATCCAGCGGAAGTCCTCCCAGCGGTGGACATAGCCCTGGTCGACGTTCAGCACGCCGTCTCGGTCGAGGAACAGGGCGGGTCGCCGTTGGGATGCGGAGCTGTCGGGCACGGCGGGGAATATAGTGATCCCGCTCGCCAGCGCGATTTCTAAAAACCTCGGCCGGCGTCTAGGGTGGCGCCCGCCCCGCCGCCATAAGAGTCCGCGTTGCCCCCCTCCGCTCCGCCCGTTCTTTCGCTGCGGGACCTCAAGATCGAGTTCGACACCCCCGACGGGGTGATCCAGGCGGTGCGCGGCGTCTCGCTGGACATCGCCCGGGGCGAGACCGTGGGCGTGGTGGGCGAGAGCGGCTCGGGCAAGAGCCAGACCTTCATGGCCGCCATGGGCCTGCTCGCCGGCAACGGCCGCGCCTTTGGCCAGGCGCAGTTCCATGGCCGGGATCTGTTGGGCCTGAAGGGGGCGCAGCTCAACCAGGTGCGCGGCTCGAAGATCACCATGATCTTCCAGGACCCGCTGACGGCGCTGACGCCGCATGTGCGCATCGGCGAGCAGATCGCCGAACCCCTGCGGCTGCACCTCGGCCTCTCGGGACGGGACGCCGAAGCCCGGGCGAAGGAATGGCTGCAGAAGGTGCGCATCCCCGACGCGGCGAGCCGGCTGCGGCAGTATCCGCACGAGCTCTCCGGCGGCATGCGCCAGCGGGTGATGATCGCCGCGGCCCTGGCGGTGGGCCCGGAGCTGCTGATCGCTGACGAGCCGACCACCGCGCTGGACGTCACCGTCCAGGCCGAGATCCTCGACCTGATGGCCGAGCTCACCCGCGAGACCGGCTCCGCCCTGGCGCTGATCACCCACGACATGGGCGTGATCGCCCGGCTGGCCGACCGCGTCTGCGTGATGAAGGACGGCGCCTACGTGGAGGAGGGGCCGGTCGAGCAGGTGTTCGCGCAGCCGAAGACCGACTACACCCGCGCCCTGCTGGACGCGATCCCCAGGCTCGACCGTCCGGACCGCGGCGGCCGGCCCTCGCGCAGCCCCCTGGCGCCGGGCGCGCCGGTCGTGGTGGCGGCCAAGGACGTGAAGGTCTGGTTCCCGATGCGCCGGGGCCTCTTCGCCCGGCCGCAGATGCTGCGCGCCGTGGACGGGGTGAGCCTGCAGGTGCGCCAGGGCGAGACCCTGGGCGTCGTCGGCGAGAGCGGCTCGGGCAAGTCGACCCTGGCGCGCGCGGTCCTGCACCTGATCCCGGCCACCGACGGTGCGGTCCTGCTCATGGGCCGCGACATCACCCGGGCCGACCAGGACACCCTACGCGCGGCCCGGCGCGACCTGCAGATCGTCTTCCAGGACCCGCTGGCCAGCCTCGATCCCCGCATG